>JBJKSL010000162.1:0-4181 GCA_046704145.1 Phycisphaerae bacterium | reverse complement strand
GGCCAATCGCATGAACCTCGCCCTGCCCGGCTTGGCCCTCGTCCATCAGCTCTATGTAGCCGTCGAAGCCGAGGGCCACGGCAAACTAGGCACTCACGCCCTGACCCTGGCCCTGGAGAAGATGTCCAGCGACAAATAAAGTGCGAGAAGTGCCAGTGTCACAAATGCACCACTCGCCCGATACGCCCCTGCCTAACAAAAGCCGCGGGCAAAGCCCGCGGGTCCAAATGGTTAGCTCAGGGCTTAGAGCTCACAGCCCATAGCTTCTCACCCCAGTATCGCCTTCATCGCCCGGGCGGTGTTCTCGATCAGCACCTCAGGGTAGTACGCGTAAGGCGGGATCATCTCAGCCGTGCAGTAGCCGTCATAACCGGCCTCGCGGAGAGCTTTAACCACCTCGGGCCAGTTTACGTCGCCGCTGAGCAGATCGACAAAGCCGACAGCGGTACCAGCCGCTCGCCGGAAGTCCTTCATGTGCACGCGCACGATGCGCGAGCCGAGCGCCCGCACCCAGTGTTCAGGATAGCCCAGCAAGGCAACGTTGCCGACATCGAAGTAGGCCCCGACAGCCTTGCTCTTGAACTGATCGATGAACTGGCACATCTCCAGCGGGCTCAGCAGGAAGCGGTTCCACACATTCTCGATGCCAAGCTTAACGCCGGCCTTCTCCGCCTCCGGCAGCAGCGAGCCGATAGCCTCCGTCGCCCGTGACCACGCATCGCGATAGTCCACCACCGGTGCGTCCGGCATGAAGAATACGTCCACCGCACCGGGCACAACGAGCAAAGCATCGGTGCCGAGCGCGGGGGCGGCGGCCATCATGCGACGGACGATGTCGCGGCCCATCTCGCGAACCTTGGCATCCGGATGCGTGAGCGGTGCGTCCCAGAGCAGGCCGGTAGCCAGGCCGGCGATTTCAATCCCTGCATCGCGGATGGACTTGGCCACCTTGGCCAGGTCGGCCTCGCTGGTTTCAGGCGTGACCGCCCCCTGTGACGATAACGCGACCTCCATGGCGTCGAAGCCGGCAGCCTTAGCTTGTCGGGCGACCGCGCCGTAATCGGTCAGACCTGCCAACCCACCGGGAAACGACCAGGGACTTATGCTTGATTTCATGTGTGAATACCTCGCCGCGTCACCACGTCGCCGTGTCTCCGCGTCATTTGGGTTGCGGGCAGAGCCCGCGCTGCGTTCATCCGTGGTTCCGCATTTTCAGAACCGCATGACCACCTGGGCGTAGACAATGTCGGAATCGTAGGTATGCGAGCGGTTGCCGCTCCACTTGAGTTCGATTCCGAAGTGGTGGCAGATATCCCAGCCAAAGGCGGCGTCCCACCCGAAGCCACCCACGCCTTCGGAGTCGATGGATTCGGTGATGCCGACCTCGTAGTACAGTTGCTTCATCTCAACGTACTGATCGTTGTTGAGGTAATGCCGCCACGACTCGCGGAGGATATTGACCATGAAGAAGTCCGGCGAGTAATAGGTCGGCACCTCGTGGTCGAACATCCAGGCGAAGCCGCGATACTCGATCTGCAGAATCTTGGGAAAGAGCGACAAGCGGTAGGCCGCCCCCCACTTGAGCTCGTCCAGGCTGTTGTCGTCGGTGTAGAAGTTGGTGTCGCGTGCCCGCTGGAAGGCTCGGCGGTTAGGCATCTCGTACTCGCCTCCCGAAAGCCAGGAGTGGCCGTACTCGAACCAGGCATCGGTCCAGGGATCGATGTTGCCAAAGGCTTTGATGTACAGGTGATCCTGGTCGATACCTTCAACCACCGTGGCGCGGTTCATACGCCAGGGCTGACGCTCGTAGCCGGCGGTGAGCGTGAGGCCACCAAACGGACGATGGCTTAAGGCGATGTCGCCGATGAAGCGCTGGTCGTCGTCACTCTCGTCGAACAGGGCCACGCCACCGGAGATGTGTCCCCAGGTTCGCAGGCCGAAGCGGTGGTCGAGGCGGAGAGTATAGTCCTGTTCGCCGATTGTGCCACCGCCCCACTCATCGAACTTGTGTGACATCAGATCGGCAGTGAACGACAGGTCGGTTCGCTTGGCGACCTCCTGCTGGACCTTCTCGATGACGTGGGTGGTTGCGATGTCGAGCAGCCGGCCAAACCCGCCGAACTTGCCCCAGGAGAACGACGTCGTCGAGCTGGGCTCGTGGTAAATGCCGTTCATGTACAGGGCGTCGCGTGCCCGGCGGTGGCGGGCGTCGATGTTGAGAATCTCAGTGTACTGCTCGGCGGCTTCCTCCCACAAACGGTTGCGGGCGTAAACCTGGGCGAGATCGAAGTGTGCTTCCAGGTCAGAAGGATCGAGGCTGAGCAGTTCCTTGTAGTCCTTGCGGGCTTCGTTTTCGCGTAGCCACCAGTTGGCTTTCTTGGCCTTGCGCTCGCCTTCGAGCAGGTTGTGCCACTCCTGGCCGGCAGGGCCACTCTCGGCAGCTTTGGCGGCTTTGTCGAACGCATCCAAGCTCTGGTTGAGCTTCTTGTCCCAACCCAGGCTGCGTGCCGCCTCACGACGGATGACCATGTCGCCGGGATCGCGATCGATGAGATTGTTGTAGGTTTCCTCGGCTTTCTTGAAATTGCGATGCCAGCTATAGGTGCGGGCCAGACCGCGTTCGGCTTTGGTGCATTGCGGCAGGATGTCGAGGACACCCTGGTATGCCTTTTCCGCCTCCTTGTACTGGGCGGTGATGGCCAGACCCTCGGCGCGAAGCAACATGGCGCGCACGTCCTGCGGATCGTGAGCCAGCAGTGCATCGCAGATGTCGACCAGCGACTGACCCTGGAACAGCGACAAAAGCAAGTCACCAGCATCATGGACGGCAGCCGGACTGACCTGATTCTGATTGACGGCCTCGACCAACCATTCGACCTCGGGCTTCACAGCCTCAGGGCCTTTGTCTGCGTATTGATTGAGGGCCTCGCGGGCCAGGCGGATGGCGGGCATCTCACCTTCGTGGGCAAGCAGATCATTAAGCCGGTTGGCCGTGTCGACGCGTTCGTCGGTGGGCACGTGCGAGACCAGTTCGCCGATGAGAGCGAACAGCCACTCGCGGACTTCACCGCGAGTCTGGACCCTCTTTCGCATCTCGGGTTCGGCCAGTGCGTTCATGCACTCGTCGACGGTCACAGGGCTGTTGGCGGGATCCAGCACCCAGGTGGTCAGCAGACCCAGGCAAACGCGCGGGTCTGGCGGATCCTTCTCACGAGTGAGTTGGAGGATGCGGTTGGCCTCCCCAATTCGCCAAGTCTTGAGCAGACTGCGGGCGAGGATCATGCGAGCGCGATGCCCGGCCGTGGTGGGGTCGGTTTCGTAGCGTTTGCAGATCTCGACAGTTTCGGGGTAGCGGTCGGCACTGAAATAGGCCAGGGCCAGATCGACCTCCATCTCGGAGTTGGACGGGTACTTGGCGGTCAACTCCTGAAGCTCGCGGGTGGCATCGGCAAAGCAGCCCAGGCTGATCAACAGCCGAGCATGGGCTTGCAGAAGTTCGGGATTGTTGGGCTCAGTCTTGATGGCCTGATCGAGGGCTTGCAGACCGGCTACGGAGGTCGAGGCACCCAGGATATCCCGCCAGAGCGCGGTCACTTCCGGCGTGGGGTTCTTGGCCACGAGCGGCCCGATGGCTTTCATGGCCTGCTCGACGTTGCCGCCCCAGAAGTAGGCACGCACGAGGCCCAGTCGGGCTCGGCGGTTTTGGGGATTCTCTGCGAGGGCTTTTTCAAACTGATCGACAGCCTCGCCATAGTGCTGGCCGAGCAGCAGGCTCTCGGCATACAGCGTTCGCGTCTCGGCCGAGGCGGCGGCAGGGCCGGTGCTGGGGACGGGCTGTGTGCTCTGTGCGCTCAGCGCCGAACTGCCAGCGAGCGACACTATTAAGCCGACAATCAAATATGAACCAACCTGCGGCTTCATTTCCCGTTCTCGCCCAGGGCCATGCGATATTCTTTAGCAGCCTCGTCGAACTTGCCCGCCCAGGTCAGGGTTTCGGCCAGCTTGGTGCGGGCCTGCGTGTCGTCGGGGTGCTGTGACAGATAATCGCTATAGATTTTCACGGCTTCGTCATACTTTTGGACCCAGCTGAGCACTTCAGCCAGCCGGACCTTCAGTTCGTCGGCCTTCGGATCCATCTTCATGGCACCGCGAAGCAGGGCGATGGCTTCATCGTACTGCTT
>JBJKSL010000161.1:0-3059 GCA_046704145.1 Phycisphaerae bacterium | reverse complement strand
CAGTCGAGGCGGCGAGGGATCGCGACAAGCGGGACCAGGACTTGCTCACCAAGATCGAGGAAACGGTCAGCAGGGCTGGCTTGGATGTCGCCCCTTCCAACGGTCGCTACCTCAACACCGAACAGGTGGGCCGGTTGCTGAGCCTGGCACCCAAGACCGTACGCAAGCTGTTCAACCAGGGCCAGCTTGTCGGCCGGAAGATGAAGGGCGGTGAATGGCGGACTACCCAAACCGACCTGGATCGCTCGCCGTACCTGCAGGGCAAGAATGGGAGGGCGCGTGCCAAGGTGGAGTAAAAATCCCAAGGACAAGATCAAGGTCGGCCGGGGCACGCTCCGCAAGCATGCCGTGAGCCATGTCTGGTATTACCAGTTCCGGAATGTCGATGGGCGTTGGAAGTCTGTTACCACCGGCCACACCGACAAGGATGGCGCGAGCGAGTGGGCACTCGGCCACGGGATCGAACTGACCCGCGTAGAAAAGGGCATTATTCAGCCGGGCGAGAAAGTCAGTAACGACGCTATCGAAGCCGCAGCCAAGGAATGGCTTGGCTATGTCAAAGCCCAGCGATCAGCGGGCACCTACCGGACCTACACCAGTTGCGTGAACAACCTGAAGGCGTACCTCGCCACGCGTGCCAGCGTCAGCCGTCTGGACCAGCTCAACGCCGGTGAAATACTCCGATACCGCGACTGGCTGCTCAAGGGTTGGTTGAAGGCCGGGAAAAAGAAGAAGGAAGCAAAAGCCAACCAGAAGAAGACGGCCGACAACAACCTGGTGGTGCTCAGGGCGTTCTTCAACTACTGCGTCGAGATGAAGAAGATGCGAGCCAACCCGGTGCATGAGAAGCAGGGTGGCGTGCAGCTATTCTTCAACGAGCGTAAGCCCACCATTGAGACCTACACGCGAGTCGAGTACGGCAAAATCGTCCAGCAGGCCAAGGGCGAGGTTAAGAAGACGGTGCGCTTACTGGCTGCCAGCGGTCTGCGGATCGATGAGCTCGCGCACCTTGAGTACCCGGACATCGACCTGGATCGCGGCTGGCTGCACGTGCGCACCAAGATCACCGGCGAGGGCCGGCAGTGGACTCCCAAGGACAAGACGGATCGCAAGCTTCCCCTCAACCCAGAACTGCGGGCCGTCATCGATGAGCTGCGCGCCGCTGCCGGCGAGAACCCGACGGGATACCTCTTCCCCGGAACTCCCGGCCCGCACCGCGCCAAGAACTTCGCCCGCTTGACGCTGCTGGCACTCAAGGCCCTGAGCACCAACACCGGCGTTGCCAAGAAGAAGCTGACCTCCCACAACTTCCGGCGGTATTTCGTGAGCCAGTGCGCCGACTGCGGGATCGACATGCTCTGCGTGATGGAATGGGTCGGTCATGACGACTGGGAGATGGTCCGGCGCTACTACCGCCTGCGGGACGAGCACGCGCAGGACGCCATGTCCCGCTTCACCACCGGGAAGCCTGCAGCACCGGTGCCGGTGCAGGGCCATGACGCGACCTCTGGCGACCCTACTCGCCCCGTTGGGGAACCTATGGGGAACAAGCCAAGCGGGGCCGACGAGCCGGGCTGTAGCAAGAAAGCGCAACGCTCGCCGGCAGCGTGAGTTGCGGCGAGCGTAAATGCTTTATTGATATGGATTAACGGAGAGGGGGGGATTCGAACCCCCGGTGCGATTTCTCGCACACTGGTTTTCGAAACCAGCTCGATCAGCCACTCCGACACCTCTCCAGTGCGGCTGTCTGCTCAGAAAACGGCCGATTTTGCGGCTGTCGAGCATGGCCGGCTCGAGCCTTTAGGCCCCCCGGCTTCGACTTTACTGCCGCAAGCCCTGTAGTTTACGTTTTCGGTTGGTTGCGGTCAACTTGGGCAGGACGGCTGGAATCGGTCGGAAGCTGCCGGCAGGTCACGGCAAGACCTCCGCCGAGGTCGGATTGTGGATGGACGGGCCCGCTTAACAGAACGACCCGCTTCCTACGAAGGAACAGGCCCGCTCCACAGTGCTGCCCGGGGCTCTCAGGAGTTGGCATCCGCCTGGCGCATTGCGGTCTTGTGACGGTTGGATCGCAACTCTCTCAGATTCCAAGCGGCCAGGACCAGAATACCGCATGCAATGCAGACGCCCACCAGCCACTTGTGCTCGATGGCGGCTCTTGCTGCTGCGGTCAAGTCCGAGTGCATAGTCCCGGCATGCGGGCCGAAGACCCAGTACTTACCGAGCGGCACCAGCAGCAGTAACACGTTCTGCCACTCGACGCTCAGGGCCCGGCCGATACTCGTCTTGTCGTGCGCCTCGCAGGCGAGGGGCTTGCCTCGCGGTATCCAACGTGGAACGAGCTCGCAGTAGCGGCGATAGGGCTGGCCGTAGCGCTTGGTCAAACGCATCTCCTCAAAGCGGACGGAGAGGTCATAGCCAATGGCTGCCCAGGCTGCAGCAAGCGGGGCCAGCCAGTACAAGCGGCACATTATGCATAGAGCTGCGAGTCCCAGGGAGTTTCCGACGTAAACGGGGTTTCGCATGTAGCGATAGGGTCCGTCGGTCGCCAGGCCGCCGTCGCCGCGTAGCCGATAGCGGAGATAGCGTTGTGACTGCACGCGCAAGCCAACGGCGATTACGAATAGCGGAAACCCGAAGGCCCAAGCGGCGAGATAGGTGCCCTTCTCGCCGTACTGAACGAAGAACATCACAAACAGCAGCAGCACCGCCCACAGGCCGCGAATCTTGAAGAAGAAACCGTAGAAGATCTGTCTGCGCTTGGAGGGACGTTCGAGCGTGGATTGCGTCGCCTCGAAATCCACTCGTGGGGATGACTCGATCGCATGTGCAACGTGTTGTGAATTCGTTGGAGCTGAAATGACTCGACACTCCTGCACGGTGTGGCATGAAGGCGACAACGCCTTCAACATGGCTGCATCCTATCCACAAGAGTATTCGCCTCATAGCGAATTTAACCCTGAATTCAGATAACTTTTTTGTCATGACAGCAATGTAATGTGGCCGCCCGCTGCAAAGTGCGATTGCGGCGTTTTTGCGTCATTTCAGTCACTCTGCAC
>JBJKSL010000160.1:0-4799 GCA_046704145.1 Phycisphaerae bacterium | reverse complement strand
CGCGTCGAGCCCCGAGTCCTCAAACGCCGCAAGAAACAGTATCCCTACATGACCAAGCCTCGCGCGGTCTTACGTAACCGCTTGAAAAAGCGAAGAGATGCAGCTTAACTTAATGGCATTCGGGATGAGTCCAATATAGGAAGAAGAGAAGGGGATGAGTCCAATATAGGCAGGGAGGCACGCAGGGCATCGACTCAATCCGGCAGATGCAGACCCGCTTTCCGAGCGTCTGCCGCCAGGTGGGCGACGCGGTGCGGGCCGGGTTGGCAAAGCTGGCGGAGAACTGGACGTGGGCCGGGTCGGCCGACGGCGCAACTACGGGCCTGCCCTTGCGGATGGCGGAGAAGTCGGCTGGTGTGAACGGATCGAATCAAGAGCCTGGCCGGGCTGGCACAAGAAGAGAGCATGCCGGGCGCTCCGCCGCAGCTACGAGGGCTGGAGCGGTGGGAAGATGATTGTCCGCAGATTCCGCCAAGGGACGCAGAGGGAAGAGCCAACGTGCTTTCTTAATCCGTGTCCATCTGTGTTACTCGCCTTCGCGAAGCCGCTCTCGCCCTCCGCGAAGCCGCTACGGCGGAGCAGGGACGGCGGAGCAAGGTCTGTGGGCAGGCTCTTCGCAGTCGGCAGAGCCGTTGACGCTGCTGAAAACGCGGGTGGGCAGGAATGCCGGGCCTCTTCGACGGCCGTTTGGAGGGTTCATTCGTACGAATGGCGCCTCCATTCGTACGAATGGGCGCATGGCTCGTACAAATGGAGCCCCGCCACGTACGCGAGGGTCGCTGCCTCGTACGAGAGGGCGGCGTCCTCGTACGTGAACGCGGCTGCCTCGGACGAGAGGGGGGCATCTTCGTACGTGAATGCGGCTGCCTCGTACGTGGGAACGCCTCCCACGCGCGCGAATGTGGCGTACACGTACGAGCCAACCGCCGAAAGATGAAGCGAAGAACAGGTGTCGGGAAGAAGTCTGGGCACTTCGTGGTCATCCTGGCACCCTGCCTTTCCGACCGCCCGGCACAATGCGATTGGCTCTTGGCAGGACCAGGGCATACCAGCCGCGCCCAATCGTGTAAATGCTGGCCCACTTTCGCCGTAAATCTTTGTATCCTCTGCGTCTCCGTGCCTCCGTAATGCATGTCTTATGGAATATGCCGGGCTCAGACGGCTTTCAAACGAGCCGGTCGTTGGCGGCATTGCGATCCCCTTCCATTACCGCTGGTTCTGAGCTAAATTGCCGTCGCCGTCGCGATGACGGGCGCGGCGGTCGGGGAGTCCTTTCAGCTTGTCCTGTTTACGGAGCCTGCAAACCATGGCGAATCCCAGCACGGTTGTTAGCAAGAATATCGGGTCGATCCTGGAGTCTGCATTGGATGCCGGGCAAGGGCTGCTTCGGCTGACGCCAAACTGGGTGCCCCGCAGCTTCCTGCATCCGGGCCGCCGCATCAAACTGCACCCGGACGACTTTTACGGGTACGGGGCCAACCGAGGCGGGATCGACGAGCGATGGTTTGCCAGCACGACTGAAGCCGCCAACGAAGGCCGCGTGCCGGACGAGGGCCTGAGCTACATCAAATTCGAAGGCAAGCGGTTCCAGTTGATCGAGGCTGTCGCCACCGCCGGTGCTCGCATGATCGGCAAGGCCATGTGGGACAAGTACAAGCGTTGGCCGGTGTACTCCAAGTTCTTCGACAACATGGGGCCGATTCCGCACCACATGCACCAGCGGCCCGCGGACGCCGCCCTGGTTGGCCAGGAGGGCAAGCCCGAGGCCTACTACTTCCCGCCGCAGCTGAACAACGTGGACAACAACTTCGCCTACACCTTCATGGGTCTGGAGCCGGGCACGACCAAGGAGCAGGTGCGTCAGTGCCTGGCTGACTGGAACAAGGGCGACAACGGCATTACCTATCTGTCGCGGGCGTATCGGCTGCGACGCGGAGCCGGCTGGCTGATCCCGGCGGGCGTGCTGCATGCACCGGGTTCGCTGTGCACGTATGAGCCGCAGTGGGGCTCGGACGTGTTCGGCATGTATCAGAACATGGTCGAGGGCCGATACGTGCCATGGGATCTGCTGGTCAAGGACATGCCCAAGGAGAAGCATCAGGACTTGGACTTCATCGTCGAGCAGCTCGACTGGGAGAAGAACGTCGACCCGCACTTCAAGATGAGCAACTACGTCGAGCCGATCGTGGACGAGGCCTGCTCGGGCAAGGGCTACACCGACAAGTGGATCACCTACGGCAAGATCGACGGCCAGCAGATGTTCAGTGCGAAGGAACTCACCGTCGAGCCCGGTGCCAAGTGCACCATCAAGGACGGCGGGGCCAGTGGCTGGATCACCATGCAGGGCTGCGGCCGCATGGGCAAGCTGGACATCCAGACGCCAGCCATGATCCGCTTCGGCGAAGAGCCCAACGACGAAATCTTCATCACTTACGAGGCGGCCACCAACGGCTTCGAGATCGAAAACACCGGCAGCGAGCCGCTGGTCGGCCTGCGCTACTTCGGGCCGGATACGCATGCGAACGTGCCGAATGCGGGCGATGCGCGGAAATGACCGATGAATGTCTAATGACTAATGTCTAAAGAAGCCCAAAGTACTAATGACCTGAAAGAAAGCTCGCGGAGTCATTACGATCTGGAGGAGCGGACTGCACGTTTTGGCGAGGCAATCATCGAATACGCCAAGCGGATTGCGGTCGGAGCTGTTACTGAGCCGCTTGTCAGTCAGCTGGTTCGCTCTGCGACGAGCGTTGGTGCGAATTACTGCGAGGCAGACGACGCGGGCTCCAAAAAGGAGTTCCGTTACCGGATCAGTATCTGTAAACGCGAGTGCCGGGAAACCAAGTACTGGCTGCGAATGCTTGCAACAGCAGTGCCCGACTTGAAGACGGAAGCTCGCACCCATTGGCGCGAAGCGAAAGAGCTACACTTAATCTTCAACGCGATCTATCACAAGACGAAACCTTCGTCCAAAGATGCCTGACTGCCTTCCGTTAGAGATTCCGGCCTTAGGCATTCTTTAGACATTAGGCATTAGACCTTGGGGTTTCCGAAAGGAGCTCAGCTATGCAGAAGAACGCATACCCCAAACTCCACAACGCCGCTTGGCCTGGTTTGGTCGGCAAAGGGCCGGACTCTGAGCCGCCGATTGGGCTGGATACCATGCTCGATCTGACCGCTGCGGCAGAGGTTGACGGCGTCAAGTTCGATGGCATCGATCTGTTCCTGTTCGATCCGCACGTCAGCATCGATGCCAGCGAGGACGAGTTGAAGGCTGTTGCTGACAAGGTGCGGTCGCGCGGCTTGGTGGTGGGTTCGGTGGTCGCACCGGTCTGGCCCCCTACCGGCGGCGGGTCGGCTATGGGCGGGCCGGAGGATCGGGCGAAGTTCTGCGAACAGGTGAAGAAAGCCTGCCGCATCGCCAGGAGGCTTCGCGAACTGGGCGTGCGACCCTATGGCGTGGTGCGTATCGACTCGGCCTGTGGGGTCGAGCCGTGGCTGGCCGATCCCGAAGGTAACCAGAAGCGCATCGCCGAGACCTTCCGCGAGGCCTGTACTATTGCGGACGGCTTCGGCGAGAAACTCGCAGCCGAGGGCGAGATCTGCTGGGGCGGCATGCACAGTTGGAAGCGAATGGTCCAGTTGTTGCAAATGGTCGACCGGCCCAACACGCTCGGCTTCCAGGCGGACATGGCTCACACGCTACACTATCTGCTGGGCACCAACGCTCCGGAAGATCGCATCCTGCCGGAGGGTTACGACTGGAAGGATCAGGCTGTCTTCGAGCAGGCCTACAAAAAGATGACCGCGGCGTTGCGTCCTTGGACCATCGATTTCCACGTGGCCCAGAACGACGCGACCGTCAAGGGCAGCGGCTCACACGACAAGACCGGCCGCCACTGCCTTGCCGACGACCCGAACGGCAAGCTGGACATCACCCGCGAGGCGGGCCACTGGCTGCGAGACGAGTCCGGCCAGCCGACGCGCAAGATCCGCCACCTGTGCTGGGACGGTTGTATGTTCCCCAACGCGGTCATGCAGCAACCTGCCACCTGGAACACCATTTTGGCGGCCATGATCGCCGTCCGCGAGGCTCACGGCTGGCAGGAGTAGCAGGGGCATCTGGCAACTGATCACAGACCCGGCTTTTCAGCTCTGGAAAGCAGCACAGGCAGCGCTGCCGCGACATTGCAGGTCTGCTGCTGGAGGCTCGCCGCCTCCGCTGGGCTTGCCATGCTCTGTACCGCCCGCTAATCTGTTCTTGTCCGTCGCATGAGCCCAATCATGCGGATGACGAACTGAGATTGTGTCCGCAGCGGCAGCCTCAGCACTGGCCGCGCGAGGATTTGTGCCATATGCCGCCGCGTACAAAAGGACGCGAATAGGATTATGAGCGAGCCCAAAGAGAAAAACACCGCGAAGAAATCCATTTGGGACAACGATCTACCGCCGGGTGAGTCGCCACCGCTGCCCAAGTGGCCTTTGACTGCTGCCATCGTTGCTTACTCGGTCTGGATGGTCTTCCTGATCTCGATGATGATCCTGCGGCTGAGCACCACGTAAAAAGCGTACGCCGCGTGCAGAAGGACGCGAATGCGTACATGCCAGCAAGCACCGCCACCCTCGATCCCGGCATTTTCGATCGTAATATCGCTGCGCTTCGCGAGGCCGATGCTGCCGTAGCGGAGGCTCTGGTTTCAGCACAGGCGTGCGTGCCCCCTACCGCCCCCGAGGCTACTCGCGACGGGCAGACCAGCCTGAGAATCCAGACTGCTGACGGCACTTGGGCCTGGTTCAGC
>JBJKSL010000159.1:0-8221 GCA_046704145.1 Phycisphaerae bacterium | reverse complement strand
AGCGTCGTGCGGAGCAGGTTGAGACTTTCACGGGCTGCGGCTGGCACGCGCGGTGTAGTGTCTAATATACGACGCAGGGGGGAAAGGACTGACGCGGCGTCGGGGCGACGGGGCGACGCGGCGGGGGGGGCGTCGTCGGTTTCGGTTGGCACCGGGCTCACAGAGCCCGGCTCTGAATGCTGCTCGGGACCGGGGGGCACCGGGCTCACAGAACCCGGCTCTGATTGCTGCTCGGGACCGGTTGGCACCGGGCTCACAGAGCCCGGCTCTGAATGCTGCTCGCGATCGTAGGGCACCGGGTTCACAGAACCCGGCTCTGATGTTTCGCCGTTGTCGCGGCGGACGCCCAGGGCCTCCAGGATTCTGCGTGCACTGGCGGGGCCGACGCCGTCGAACATGGTCAGCACGCGGAACCAACTGATCTCGTCCCAGGGGTTCTCCAGGATACGCAGAAACGCCAGCATGTCCTTGACGTGGGCGGCTTCGATGAACTTCAGCCCGCCGTACTTGTGGAACGGGATTTTCCGCCGGGCGAGTTCGACTTCGAGTTGATCGCTGTGATGGCCCGCGCGGAAGAGCACCGCCTGACGCTTGAGTGCGATGCCCTGCTCCAGGTGGGCGATGACGTTGCCGCAGACGGCCAGGCACTGCTCGGGCTCGTCGGTGCAGGTGATCAGCACGGGCTTCTGCACGCCGGACCGCAACGACCAGAGATTCTTCGTGTAGCGTTCGGCGGCCTGCTCCATCACCGCGTTGCTGGCGGCGAGGATCGGCTCGGTCGAGCGATAGTTCTGCTCCAGTGTGACCATGCCCGCGCCGGCGAACTGCTTGGGAAAATCGAGAATGTTCCGCACGGTGGCGGCGCGGAACGAGTAGATGGACTGGGCATCGTCGCCGACGACCATGATGTTGGGAATGCTCCGCCGCATGGCCAGCAGGATCTGGGCCTGCAAAGCGTTGGTGTCCTGATACTCGTCGACGAGAATGTGGTCGAAGCGGTCGGCCACGCTGTCGGCGGCGGGCGAGCGGGTCACCAGGGCTCGCCAGAAGAGCAGCAGGTCGTCGTAGTCGAGGACGTTGTTGTCGCGCTTGCGGCGGGAGAAACCCTCGAAGATGGCCCGGATGTCGTCGATGGCGTGTTCGCACCAGGGGAAGTATCGCTCGAGCACGAAGCTGAGCTTGTCGCCTGCGTTGACCACGCGTGAGTAGATGCGCACCAGCGTCTCTTTTCGGGGGAAACGCTTGTCCTTCTTGGCCAGGCCGAGCTCGTTGCGGATGAGGTTCATCACGTCGGCGGAGTCGGCCTGATCGATGACGGTGAAATCGGGGGACATGCCCAGGGCCCCGGCATACATCCGCAGCAGTCTGTTGGCCACGGAATGGAAGGTGCCGCCCCAGACCTTAGCCGTGACCGGGCCGATCATGCGGGCGGCGCGGCCGAGCATCTCTGCCGCAGCTCGACGGGTGAAGGTGAGCAGCAGGATGCGCTCGGGAGGCACACCGCGGTCGATGAGGTGGGCTACGCGGCAGGCCAGCGTCTTGGTCTTGCCCGTGCCGGCTCCTGCGATGACCAGCAGTGGGCCGTCACCCCAGGTGACCGCCTGTCGCTGAGCCTCGTTCAGTCCTTCGAGCCACGGAGTGGACATGTAGACAAGTTTCAAGGTTCAGGTTTCAAGTTTCAAGTCGGCGCGGGCATGGTTGGTTCCATGGTTCCAGAATTCCAGAATTCCAGAGGGCAAAACAAGCAGAGACATGAACAAAGAGGCGCACAGCTCCGAAGCTGCGCGCCTGTGTGAATTGTTCGAGTCTTTTTGTGCTTTCTGCGGCCAAGACAATCATTTTCGATTGCGCAGCGGGCGTCGGGTCGGAAGACCGCGCGGGTTTAAAAGCCCGAGGCTCGCTTTACAGCTCTGCCAGCTTGGCGATCTCAGCACGCTTGGGGGCTGAGGGTTGCGCGCCGAGCCGCGTTACCGAAATGGCTGCGGCGGCATTGGCAAAGCGGACGGCGTCGGTTAGAGCTCGGCCCTCGGCCATGGCCACGGCCAGTGCGCCGTTGAAGACGTCGCCGGCCGCTGTGGTGTCCACCGCCTTTACGGTGAAGCCGGCGACCGAACCGTTGAACTCGGGCGAGGAGACGTACACGCCCTTGGCGCCGAGGGTCACGATGACCATGCCCACGCCGCGATCTCGAAGGGCCTTGGCTGCCTCGGCTGCCTTGGCTTCGCTGTCCACCTTGATGCCGGTGAGCAACTCGGCCTCGGTTTCGTTGGGCGTGAGCACGGATACGCACTTGAGCAGATCGTCGGGCAGCGGCTGAGCCGGGGCGGGGTTCAGGATGACCCGCACCTTGCGCGAGGCGGCGATCTCGGCGGCGGCCTTCACCGTTTCGAGAGGCGTTTCGAGCTGCATGACCACCACGTCTGCCGAGCCGATGGCCTCGGTGGCGGCCTGTACGTCCTGCGGCGAGAGTTGGCCGTTGGCTCCGGAGGCCACGCCGATGCTGTTCTCGCCGTCGGCGGCTACGAAGATCAACGCCACGCCCGAGGCGGCCTGCTTGTCCTTGATGACGTGTTTGACGTCGATGCCATCGGCGACGAAGCCCTTGACGGCCTGCTCGCCGAACATATCGTCGCCAACGCGTGCGACGAAGGTCACCTGCCCGCCGGCTCGCGCTGCTGCGACGGCCTGATTGGCCCCCTTGCCGCCGGCAGCCATGGAGAACTGTCCGCCGAGGATGGTCTCGCCCGGCTGCGGAATGCGCGGGGCCTGAATGATCATGTCCGTGTTGGAACTGCCGACGACGACGATGCGATTAGCCATGGAACACCCCCGTTGCAATCAGAGCCGCGGTTGGCGTAGCTGGAGCAGAGGCCACCGATGCACTGGCAGTCCTGGCGTAGATGATCAAGCCCAATCCCACCACGAAGAACAGGAACATCAACGCCAGCAGCTTGTTGGTGCCGCGTGGCGCCTTCTTGAATTCTCGCCAGATGAACACGCCCCAGAAGGCTGCCACCATGGTCGCCCCTTGCCCGAGACCGTACGAAATAGCCGGGCCGGCCTTGCCCGAGGCCAGGATGTTCAGCGACATGCCCACGCCCCAGATCATGCCACCGACAATGCCCACGATGTGCAGCCAAGGCGTACCCTTGCGGAAGTAATCAAGCAACGGCACGCGGGGGCCGCTGAACGGCTTGATCATCACCAGTGTGTTGAAAACGAAACTGGAAACGAACAAGCCGGCCGCAAACAGCACGAGCGCTGTGTAGGGCGTCAACATTCCGGCGTAGTCAGTGTTCGCCCAGGCGGCCTCTTCCTTTGGAATCGCTTTCACGACAAAAGCGTAGAAGAAGCCCATCAGCACGCCGCAAAGCACCGACAACACGATTCCCTTGGCTGTTGCTTTCTGGCCGGAAGAAAGTCGCTTGTATGCCACTGCATCGAGGATGATAGCCAGCACTACCAAGCCCACGCCGATGAACAGAATGGTCGGATCGCCGACTCGCTTGTTCATATAGTTCTGGACTACGCCGATCACCAGCGCCAGTCCGATGCCCACCGGGAAGGCCACTGCCAGGCCGGCGATGTCGATGGCGGCCACCAGCAGGATGTTGGCTACGTTGAACAGCACGCCGCCTATGAAAGCGCTCTCGAGGTTGGCTGGCGCCGCCTGCTTGAGGTTGGCGATGAAGCCTTGGCCTGCGGCTCCGCCGGTGCCGAGCGTGAAGGCGAAGATCAGGGTCAGCAGCAGCACGCCGATGCAGTAGTCCCAGTAGAACAACTGAAACCGCCACTCCTTGGTGGCCAGCTTCTGCGTGTTGGCCCAGGACCCCCAGCAGAGCATGGTGATCACGCACAGGGCGACGGCGAGGGTGTACGTCTCGACGATAAACATCCAGACCTCCTTGTAGGTCAAACACCCCAGAGAGAACTGCTCGGAAGACGAGCGGAAGCCGTAATCATGCGGGCGGGCGGGCAGACGGTCAAGCGTGCGCTCTGGCCACGGCGTGGTAAAGTGATGGTTTATCTGTGGCGATCGTCCGCGACGAGTGCGGGCTTGCCCTATTGCCCGGGCGTCGGCTATACTGCTTAGCTCGGCTCGTTTCAAAGAGCACGAAAGGTTCGTGCCGCGAGGTCGATGGCTTCTTTTTTCAAAGGTTGCGGCTGTTCTGCCGCGATCGCAAGAAGCACTTCTTTCCCTTAAACCCCCAGATAGAACGAAAAGCAGAAGGAACGCATGGTAGACCATATTCTGATCAATCAGCTCGAATCCGGCGACGCAGAACTTGAAGCACAACTCCGCGAGATGCTCGGCGGCGAGCCCAGCGACACAAGCATCGCTTCCACCATCGACGAAACCGTCGGTAACTTCCAGGCAGGCACGATTCTCAAGGGCCGCATCGTCGGCCTGGTCGGTGACGACGTGGTAGTGGACGTCGGGCTCAAGAGCGAAGGCGTCATTCCGCAGGATGAGTGGGACGACAAGTCCGCCATCGACGTCGGCGACAAGGTGGACGTTTGGCTGGAGACTGTGGAGTCGGACAGTGGGCTGGTGGTGATCAGCAAGCGCAAGGCTGACCGCATCCTGAACTGGCAGCGCCTGGTTGAGACGGCCAAAGAAGGCGACCACTGCAAGGGCAAGGTCATGCGGAAGATCAAGGGCGGTCTGCTGGTGGACATCGGCGTGCCGGTGTTCCTGCCCGCCTCGCAGGTGGACATTCGTCGGCCCGGTGATATCGGCGAGTTCATCGGCACGGAGATCGAGGCCAAGATCCTCAAGATCGACACCGAGCGTCGCAACATCGTGATCAGCCGTCGCAAGTTCATCGAGGAGCAGCGTCAGGCGGCCAAGGAACGCGTGCTCAGCGAGATCGAAGTGGGGCAGGTTCGCAAGGGCGTTGTCAAGAACCTCGCCGATTTCGGTGCCTTCGTCGACCTCGGCGGTATCGACGGTCTGCTGCACATTACGGATATGAGCTGGGATCGCATCAGCCATCCGTCGGAGAAGCTGCGGATCGACCAGGAGGTCGAGATCAAGATTCTCAACATCGACCGCGACAAAGAGAAGATTGCCCTGGGGCTCAAGCAGCTCACCGAGAATCCGTGGGAGAACATCGAGGCGCGCTACCCGGTTACCTCGAAGATCAAGGGCGAGGTGGTCAACATTACCAACTACGGTGCGTTCGTGAAGCTCGAGCCGGGCGTCGAGGGCCTGGTGCACATTTCGGAAATGAGCTGGACTCGGCGGATCAATCATCCGTCGGAGATGGTCACCCTTGGCGACGAGGTCGAGGTGGTTGTTCTCGAGGTCAACAAGGACAAGCAGGAAATCAGCCTCGGCATGAAGCAGGTCGAGACCAACCCGTGGACGCGGGTGGCCGAGAAGTATCCGCCCAACACCATCATCGAGGGCAAGGTGCGGAACCTGGCGAACTACGGTGCCTTTATAGAGATCGAAGAGGGCATCGACGGTCTGCTGCACGTGTCGGACATGAGCTGGACGAAGAAGATCAGCCATCCGTCCGAGGCGCTGAAGAAGGGCGATCAGGTCAAGTGCGTGGTGCTGTCAGTGGATCAGGAGAAGATGCGCGTGGCCCTGGGCACGAAGCAGCAGTTGACCGAGGATCCGTGGCTGCACGCCATTCCGTCGACCTACATTCCGGGCCAGATCGTCAAGGGCAAGGTCACGAAGATCACCAACTTCGGCGTGTTTGTCGAGCTCGAGCCCGATCTGGAAGGTCTGCTGCACGTCAGCGAACTGGCCGACCACAAGGTCGAGGATCCGCACGACGAGGTTAAGGTTGGTGCCGAGATCGAGGTCAAGATTCTTCGCGTGGACGCTCAGGATCGCAAGATCGGCCTGAGCAAGAAGCGGGCCGAGTGGGCCACCGAAGAAGGCCGTGCACCGGGCGAGGCCAAGGCTCGTCGAGGCGGCCTCCATGGCCGTGGCGAGATTTCGACCGACGTGATCACTTCTTTCCCCTTCCGGCAAGCCGAGCAGGGTGAGGAAGAAGGCGGCGAAGCTGCGGCCCCCGAGCAGGGAGAAGCGGCTGCCGAAGAAACTGAGGAAAACAGCGGCGCCTCCGAGTAGCCCGTGCGTAGGGGGCAGCGGTGCCCCGTGGGTCTGAAAGCCTCGGCGAGGAATATCAGACGCAGCACATTCACAAGTTGATCCTGAAGAGCCCCGGACATCCGTTGTCCGGGGCTTTTTCAATGGTCAGCGAAACCTCGCGGTGCTGCGCGCCGATGAATCCGAAGTAGGGAACTTGCACCCATGGCGCCGTGCGTGCAGCGCCCGAATTGGCGACGCAGCAGCAGTGGCAAGATTGATTTTGCAGACAAGCGGCGAGTACGCAAAGGCCGGCGTTGACCGGCACATGTACCGGACGTAACATCCATGCAGATAGTCCGAGATGCATTCGCATCCTTTTGCACTCGGCGTATGTGCTTGCGATTGTTGTGTGATGTTGACGCATCGCGTGCTGGATGTGAGGACGGTCTCATAAGCTGCCGTGGAGCCGCAAGGAGGATGATACCATCGCTGTCGAAAGCGGATTACAGCATTATCTGAGGCAGATCGACGAGGCCCCTCTGCTGAACGCTCTCGAGGAGCGTGAGTTGGGCACGAAGATCCAGTATTCCTACAAGCTCGGCGATTTGCTGCGCGAAAAGAAGATCACTCTGGATGAGAAGGAGGAGGCAGAGGAGGAAGCGCAGCGCGCCCGCGACCGCATGATTCTGTCCAACCTGCGCCTAGTGGTCAACATCGCCAAGAACTATCTGAATCGCGGCATGACCCTGGCAGACCTCATCGAGGAAGGCAACATTGGCCTGCTTCGCGGTGTTGAAGGCTACGACCCAGAGAAAGAGACGCGGTTCAGCACCTATGCCTCGTGGTGGATCAAGCAGGCCATTAAGCGTGCGCTCATCAACACGGTTCAGCCCGTGCACATCCCGGCGTACATGGTGGCGATGATCGCTGACTGGAAGAAGGCGGCCCATGAATTGGAGGCCAAGCTGAACCGCCAGCCCAGCCTGCAGGAAATGGCCGAGCACATGAACCTTTCGGAGCGGAAGGTGCGGATTATCCGCCGTGCGGTGAAGGCGTTCTCCGCGCCGACGCAGTCCGGCGGGACGGATGGAACTTTCGGGCTGTCCGAATTGCTCGCCGATCATCGGACCCCGCTGCCCGAGCAGGCGGTGTTCAGTAATGCGGACAATGAAGTCATCCGCAGGCTGCTGGGCAGAATCGACGAGCGCGAGGCGACCATTCTGCGGCTGCGCTTCGGTCTGGACGATCAGGAGCCGATGACCTTGAAGGATATCGGTACCAAGATCGGTCTGACGCGCGAGCGTGTCCGTCAACTCGAACGAGAGGCCCTGAAGCGGCTGCGCGAGGAGCTGGACAGGCTATAGCACCAATTGAACTTGACACTACGGCATTTGCCGTTTTGTTGTAGCGGTGAAGTGGCCGCATTTACGAGGTTTTCGGCCAGTTCTTACACTACACAAAAACTGCTCTAGTGCCCACCGCGGCTGGTAGAGGTTGGTCTCACGCCTCGACCATACGGCTGTTCTCCAGGAAGCCTTCGAGCTTGCGGGCTCGCACGGGGTGCTGGAGCTTGCGGATGGCCTTGGCTTCGACCTGGCGGACGCGTTCGCGGGTGACCTTGAAGATCTTGCCCACCTCTTCGAGAGTGTAGGTGTAGCCGTCGCCGATGCCGTAGCGGAGCTTGAGGATCTCGCGCTCGCGGTAGGTGAGCGTCTTGAGCACTTCCTCAATACGGTCCTTGAGCATCTCGTTGCCGGCGGAAGCGACGGGCGATTCGGCGGAGTCGTCCTCGATGAAGTCGCCGAAGTAGCTGTCTTCGCTCTCACCGACCGGGCGATCGAGCGAAATCGGGTGGCGGCTGATCTTGAGCACGCGGCGAGCCTCGCTCACTGGCATCTTGGCGTTGCGAGCGATTTCTTCGATGGTGGGCTCGCGGCCGAGTTCCTGCAGCAGTTGCTTGGAGATGTTGCGCAGGCGGCTCATGGTTTCGATCATGTGTACGGGGATGCGGATGGTGCGGGCATGATCGGCGATAGCTCGCGTGATAGCCTGGCGAATCCACCAGGTGGCATACGTGCTGAACTTGTAGCCCTTGCGGTAGTTGAACTTCTCAACCGCCCTGATCAGGCCGAGATTGCCTTCCTGAATCAAATCCAGAAACAGCATGCC
>JBJKSL010000158.1:0-4277 GCA_046704145.1 Phycisphaerae bacterium | reverse complement strand
TCGTCACGCTGGTCAAACCGCACTATGAGGCCGACAAGTCGCTCTTGCATCGCGGCGTCCTGCCCACCGAGCAGGCGGCCGGCGTGCTGGATCAGGTCCGCACCCGAATCGCCCAACTCGGCTTCGCGGTGCAACAGACCGTCCAAAGCCCCATCGCCGGCGCGAAAGGCAACGTGGAGTTCCTGGCCCTGATCGCATGCACTCAGCAGGCCTGATTCCCGCCTGCTCCCCATCCGAGCATCGCGCCTAAATCGTTCTTCACAAACACGCAGCGTTTTTTTCTTGTGTGGGACCGGCATCTTGCCGGTCTAAATGACCGACTGGAAGCCGGTCCCACACGGAAGCGCCGCCGAATCGCGAATTAAGATTCAGGTCCTTGCCCGAACTGGCATTTGTATACACCACGCGTATCATGAACTCGCTACACTTGGTTTCGCCGCAGCCGTGGAGGGACGGCCCGTGCAGTATCACATCGAAGTCGTCGCCAACACCAACGACAAGTGTGGCGAAGCTCCCACCTGGGACGCTGCCAACAGCCGCCTGCTATGGGTCGACTGCGACAGCAACCTCGTCCACGCACTGAATCCCGACACGCGCGAACCAACCGTGATCAGTCGCTGCCTGTCCGTATCCGGCATCGCCGCCAACAAAGACGGCAGTTGGATCTTCGCCGGCCGCAAAGGCCTGCATCTCTGGCGCAACCAGGACGAGTATCGCACCATCCTCACCGCGCACGACGGCGAAGACCTCTGCCTCAACGACATCCTCGCCGACCCCCGCGGCCGCATATACGCCGGCACGCTCTACTGGGCCAACGGCAGCATGACCAGGCACGGCAAGCTGTATCTCATCGCCCCCGACGGCGCCGCCCAGGTCGTGGACGACGGCATCGAGTTGAGCAACGGCCTCGGCCTCAGCCCCGACAACCGCACGCTCTATTACGCCGACACCTCCACTCGCAAGATCTACGCGTACGACGTACACCCCGCCAACGGCAAGCTCTCTGCCCGCCGTGTATTCGTGCAGCTCCCCGACGATGAAGGCCTCCCCGACGGCCTGACCGTAGATGCCGCCGGCTTCGTCTGGAGCGCACAGTGGTACGGCTCGCAAATCGTGCGTTACGACCCCGACGGCAAAGTCGAACGCCGCATCCGCATGCCGGTCAAGCAGATCACCAGTTGTCAGTTCGGCGGCCCCGATCTGAGCGACCTCTACGTGACCACTGCCGCCATTTCGTGGGAAGGCCCGTACGCACCCGCCGGCTACGACTTCACAACCCACATCGGCGGACCGCTGTACAGGATCAGGCTCGACATCCAAGGCAAACCAGAGTATATGGCGAGCTTCTAGAGCAGTTTAGGTTTGCGTGTAGAATGCCGAATACCTCAAAGCCTCAAGAATCCGAGTAGTCGTCCTCTACATACAAACAGCAAATGCTGTAAGGCTCTTTCGTGACGGGGTTTCACAGAAAGCTGATCCGCACAAATGTCTAAACCGTTATTCGCGATTCCGCGGCGTCGGGTGTCCTCTTCAAGGACCGAGGCAACTTGTTGCCGTCAGTTTGCGCCAACAAGTTGACGCGATCCTGAGAGAAAATTCCGCGTACTCGCGAATAAGCATATAGGCACGCGCGTGGTTACCCCATGCTCGTCCTTGTCCGTTGATGATTGGAGGACCAGATGCGACTTCGCGGTGTTGTTCGAGCGATCCTGGTAGTCATCTTCCTCGTCAGTTCTGCTATAGCCCAGGCCAAGGACGGTAGCGCGTTCTTCCCGCCGTCTCTGGTCGCCAAGGCTCGCCGCAACATCGCCCGCCATCCCTGGGCCGCTGCCATTCGCGATCGGGTCGTCAAAGCTGCCAAGCCGTGGCTGCAGATGAGCGACGACCGGCTCTGGCAACTGCAGTTCGGCAACACCATCACACGCAGTTGGATGGTCTGGTCCGACGGCTACTGCCCCGCCTGCAAAAAAAACGTACCCATGTACAACTGGCAGATCGACGCCCTCGGACATCCCTGGAAGGTGCGTTGCCCCCACTGCCATGAGTTCTTCCCCACGAACGACTTCCAGAAGTTTTATCGCAGCGGCCTCGACGAGCATAACGTCTTCGACCCCAAGCGTGCCGACCGCTCGCTGCTGTTCAACCTCAAGCACCCCGACCCCGCCGACCCGCTGCACAAGTTCGGCGTGGACGACGGCGAAGGCTACGTCGAAGGCAACAAACGCTGGCGATTCATCGGTGCGTATCTCATCTACGGCCAATGGAAACAGGCCATCGTCGGCGGCTGTCGCGCCCTCGCCGACGCTTACGTGCTGACCGGCGATACCCGATACGCCCACAAGGCCGCCGTGCTGCTGGATCGCGTGGCCGACCTCTATCCCACCTTCGAGTACAACGCCCAAGGCCTGGTATACGAGGCACATCTCGCAACCGGCTACGTGTCTGTCTGGCACGACGCCTGCGAAGAAACGCGCGATCTGGTGCTCACCTACGACATGATTCTCGACGGCATTCGTAGCGACGCCGACCTGCAGAAGTTCCTCGCCGCCAAAGCCCGTCAGTACAAGCTCGACAACCCCAAATCGAACTTCGCCGACATCCGTCGCAACATAGAGCAGCGCATTCTCCTCGACTGCCAGAAAAACCGCCCACGCATCCAGTCCAACTACCCGCAGACAGACATCACCATCGCCTTCGCCAAGACCGCTCTGGCCTGGCCCGAAAATCGCGACGAGGTCAACGCCATCATCACCGCCATCTGCAAGAGAACCACCGCCATCGACGGCACCAGCGGCGAAAAGGGCCTGCCCGGCTACGATTCGTACGCCTCGCGCGGACTCGCCCGCCTGCTGGCCACCTACTCTCGCATGGACCCGGCCTTCCTGCCGGATCTCTTCAAGCAGTGCCCGCGACTGAAAGAGGCCTTCCGCTTCCATATTGATACCTGGTGCCTGGAGAAGTACTACCCCTCCTGCGGCGATGCCGGCTCCTACTGCGCAAGCGTGGACCACATGATATCCATCCCCTGGTCCTCATCGGCCTCGCTGGTGCCCTCCATGTACAGCTTTGCCTGGCAGATCTACCAACTCACGCACGACGATGCCTATATACAGGCACTATATCAGGCCAACGATCACAAGCTCGACGGCCTGCCCTACGACCTCTTCGCCGAAGACCCTGCAGCCTTCCAGCACGACGTCAAGCAAGTCATCGATCGCGCTGGCACGCGTATCAAGCTGACCAGCGTCAACAAGCAACAGTGGCACATCGCTCTTATGCGCAGCGGCCAGGCCGAGAACGAACGCATCCTCTGGCTCGATTACGACAGCGGCGGCAACCACTCGCATCACGACGGCATGAACCTGGGCCTGTACGCCAAGGGCCTCGACCTCATGCCCGACTTCGGCTACCCGCCCGTGCAGTACGGTGGCTGGAGTGCGCCGCGAGCTGAGTGGTACAAATCCACCATGGCCCACAACACTGTCACCGTTGACGGACACAACGTCGCCGATGGTGCCGGCGTCACCACCCTCTGGGCCGACGGCAAGCAGGTTCACGCCATTCGCGCCGCCTGCCCTCAGATGATCGGAGGCACTCAGTACGAACGCACCGCCGCCATGATCGATATCTCCGACCGCGACTCCTACATCATCGACATCTTCCGCGTCACCGGCGGCAGCGAGCACACCCGCTTCGCCCGCAGCCACTTCGGCACCATCACATCCCAAGGCATCCCAGACACGCCGGCCAACCTCTTGCCCGCCGTCAAAGAGATGCGCAACTGGCACGGTGGCCCCGCCAAGCCCGGCTGGAGCGTGGACTGGAAAATAGACGATCGCTATGGCTATCTGACCGGGCCTGCCGACCTGCACGTACGCCACACCGACCTGACCAGCGACGCCCAAGCCTTTACCGGCGAATCCTGGGTCTCCCTCGCTCAGAACGGCTACACCGGCGTCGACGAAGCCTGGGTTCCCCACCTCGCAGTCCGCCGCCAGGGGGCCGCACCGCTGTCCTCCACCTTCGTTTCAGTGGTCGAGCCCTACGAGTCCGCCAGCAACATCAAAACCATACGCCGAGTGCCGCTGACCACCGCGGAAGGGATGGCTGCGGCCGATACCGCCGTGGCCGTCGAAATCCTCCTTGCCGATGGCCGCCGCGACCTCTACATTTCCCAAAATGTGGACAACAGCCCGGCAGCGACGCAGCCAGCAGGTCTATTCTGTCGCGGGCAACAATCCAACTTGAAGTTCGACGGACAATTATGCATCCTACGC
>JBJKSL010000157.1:0-11007 GCA_046704145.1 Phycisphaerae bacterium | reverse complement strand
TGCGACCACGGAGCTTGGCAAGCTTGCGGCCGATCACGCGGCCGACGGAAAGAATGCGGCGGATGTGGCCGATCAGGCCAAGCGGCTCTCCACCCGACAGGAAGAGGTGGCGGATATGGCCCGCAAGATGAACGCACGTGCGGAAGGACAGTGACACAGCAGCAGGGTGCCCCATCCCTTCGCGTCTTTTTGCGAAGGGGTGGGGGATATGCTTCGAATGGAACGGAGATGATAAGTCTGAAAGCAATCACCACCATCGTACTGCTCGCGGCGAGCTTTGCTGCGGCCCAGGCAACCACACCGGCACGCGCTGACGGAGGGGCTGCTGCGCAATCGGCTGCGGATTCCAAGGCTGTCGTCGATGCGTTTGTCGAGCACGTGAAGAACGCCTCGGGTATCGACGCAAAGGCACGCAGCGCAGTGCTGCAAATCTGGCAGGCCCGCAAGAGCGATGATGATCCGCAGGCACTGATGACCTCGTCCATGGCGGTGCTCTCCAAGCCGTACAAGCAGGCCCTGGATGCGGTAGACGCCGGCGAGTACGCCAAAGCGGTGGATGCGTTAGAGCCGCTGACCAAGAGTGACGATGCGTACCTCGCTGCCTACGCTGCGGCCTTGGAAGCACGAGCGCTGGTCGAGGACGATCATACGGAACGAGCGCAAAAGGTGCTGGAAGGGATGGTTTCAGCGGGCGAGGGGGTCAGCCGCCATTTTGCCAAAGCTCAAAATGGGGACAGACCCCAGAGCTCCAGTTTTGCAATGAGCAAGACCTTTCTCGGGCCGGAGACACTGTTCATGCTCGGCTATTGTCAGTTGAGCAATCTCGATTACGAGCGAGCTGCCGCTACACTCGGGCAGTTTGAGAAGCTCTATCCGCAGGCACCCGACCAGTATCGGTTGCCCGTGCGACAGATGCTGCAGGAACTGGCCGGTCGCCAACCCAAGGGGCTCGGCGACGTGTCGGATCTGATGCTCTACGCACAACGGCAACTCAAGCATGCCCGCGTGGACGAGGCCGTGCAGACTCGTCAGAAGCAGGCTGTCCAACTGCTGACGCAACTGATCGAGGACACTGAAAAGAACGAACAGCAGCAACAGCAACAACAACAGCAGCAGGCATCCAAGGGTGGCAAGAATTCCGGGAGCAAGAGCGGAAGCGGCGGCTCGCCGTCCGGCAATCGGCAGGCTCAACGCGGAGCTGACCGCTCAATGCTGCCGGGCGGTGCAGGTCGCATGGGTGATCTGCATGCTTCCAGCCGAGCCCACCCCGGTGAACACTGGGGCCAGATGCGGCCGGAGCAGCGCGAACGCGTCCTGCAGGCAGTGCGGCAGAATTTCCCCAGCCGTTATCGGCAACTGGTGGAGCAGTATTACAAGCAGTTGGCGAAAGAGGAATAATACCGATTTCGTTTTGAACACGCGCTCCCGGCGGCGGCCAAGGCATCTGTGGAGAGTAACTTACGCATCGACCGCCGCGCATAATAATACCCGGATGGGTATAACCCTTGTGTCTGCTATTGTGCACGACGCAGAGGCTGAAGAGATTGTGAAACCACGGATGAACACTGATGAACACGGATTATGCGACCTCTAATCTCAATTCTCAGATTTCCAATCAGCATCTGTGGCTACCCGCGTTTGTCCGTCGAGTGCCTGCGTCGTTAAGAGTCTCGCTGCTCTTATCTGCACTGTTGGTGACGACGGCGACAGCCAATCCCGCCCGCGTCACTACGGTCGACGGTAAGACTGTCGAGGGCGACTGGGGCGGGGTTGATGTGCAAGGGCGAGTTATCGTACAGGCTGCGTCCGCAAAGCCGAAGAGTATCGCGCCTGCCGACGTGATGGACATCAGCTTTTCGGGTCCACAATCCCAGCCCGCTGCGACCAGCCGTCCTGCCGATGGCGTAACGGTGTACCTCAGCGATGCAAGCGAATTCGACGCCCGCCTTCTGGCCGGCAGCGCCGACAGCATCGAACTGCAGACCGACCTGGTGCCGCGACTGAAGCTGCGACTGTCATCATTGGCGGCCATCCGCTTCAGTGCGGAGGACCTGCCCGCCGCGGCCAAGGCCTTCAACGATGCTCTCGCTCAGCGCGACCCCACGCAGGACACGCTTTTCATCCTGCAGGACACGCGAGTCAGCCCGCTGCGAGGCCTGGTCGAATCGCTCGACGCGAACGGCGGCAGCTTCAAGTGGCGGCAGCGCAGCATGCACGTGGATCGCAGCCGTGCGTACGGTATCGTCTTCGCGACCGGTGCGGGCGTGCCCCCCTCACCGCAAGTCCACTGCACGCTCGCCGACGGATCGACCTGGGCAGGCAAGCTCGACGCCAGCGATAAGACAGGTGTGAAGCTCGTGCTCGGCGCGGGCCCCGCCGTCGAGCTTCCGGCGAACAAGCTCACGAGCATTCGCTTCCGCAACGATCGCGTGCGCTTCCTCAGCGACCTTGAGCCTGCCAAGTACGAGTTTACGCCCTGGGGCGCGACCAGATGGCCGTTCCGCAAGGACCTGTCCGTTGCCGGCCATCTGCTGCGCATCGGCGGGCAGCAGTTTGACCGCGGTATCGGTGTGCATTCGCAATGTGAGCTCGACTATGCGCTCACCGAGCCCTTCCGGCAGTTCGCCGCCACCATCGGCCTGGACGAGGCCGTCGGCTCGCGCGGCAACGTTGTTTTTCGCGTGCTGGCGGACGGGCGGGAGCTTTTCAACAGCGGTCCGGTCACCGGGCGCGACCCGGCCAGGCCGGTGCTCGTATCACTGAACGGAGCCAAGACTCTGCAGCTTCGAGTGGAGTTCGGCGACGACCTCGACGTGGCCGATCAGGCCGACTGGGGCGCCGCCCGGTTGATCAAATAAGCCCGTTATGTGTTATTCAATGCGCACCTGGATCGCAGCATTCGCCGTCGTCTGCACTGTCGCGGGTTTCGCGCATGCGGAGGTTACGCTCGCTTCGGAATCCGGGCATATCCCCCACCCCTTCCAAAGCGAAGGGATGGGGCACCCGGCATCACTCTCGCGCCCTACAGTTGACCATACTTCGAGAGATGAGGCTCTTGCCAAGGTTCGCCAGGCTGAGCAGCAGCGCATCGACCTCATCGCTCGCGTGAGCCCTGCCACCGTCTGCGTGACGACCTCGGACAAGTCCTCCGGTGGCTCGGGCGTGATCATCTCACCGGATGGCTATGGCCTGACCAACTTCCACGTCGTGATGGGCCTGGGCAAGTCGCGCACAGGCATAGCCGGCCTGGCTGACGGCACGAGTTGCCCGCTGGAAGTGCTCGGCGTCGATCCCACCGGCGACTTGGCCATGTTTCGCCTCACCGGCCGCGACCACTTTGACTTCGCCACACTCGGCGACTCTGACGCCATCCATGTGGGCGACGAGGTCATCGCTCTCGGCAATCCATTCATGCTGGCTGAGGACTACCACCCCACCGCCACCTTCGGCATCATCAGCGGCCTGCATCGCTACCAGTTCGGAGCCGACGCACGCTCGCTGGTGTATACCGATTGCATTCAGATCGACGCGTCGATCAACCCCGGCAACTCGGGCGGACCGCTGTTCGACATGGCCGGCCGCCTCATCGGCATCAACGGGCGGGCGTCGTTCAAGCACGACCTGCTCAAGAGCCGTATCAATGTCGGCGTGGCTTACGCGATCACCATCAACCAGATCAAACGCTTCATCCCCGCGATGAAGCAAGGCTGGCTGGTCGAACACGGCACGCTGGGCGCGACGGTGACGGACACCGACGACGGCCCGGTTTTCGATCGCGTGTTGCAGCCGTCGGCCGCCAGCAGGGCCGGCATCCGCATCGGCGATCGGCTCGTGGCCCTGGACGGCCGCCCCATCACCAGCGCGAACGCCCTGCTCAACGTGCTCGGGGTTTACCCGGCGGGTTGGCCGGTGGAGATCACCGTTCATCGTGACGGCCTCGACCGCCGCCGGCAGGTGATTCTCGATCCGTTGACGCTCCCGACGAATGACGATCTGCCCATGCCCAAGGCTGACCCGCAATGGATTCGCGCGGCGGCGGCGAAGGGGTCAGCCCCCATTTTGCCAAAGCCCAAAATGGGGACCGACCCCGTGGGGACTGACCCCTTCCGCGGTGTGGTCCGCATCTACGGTGGCCGCATCGCCGATCAGCGCGGCTACGCCAGCGGTGTACTCGTCTCGGCTGACGGCGAAGTCATCACCGCACTGGCCATGCTGCTCGAAGGCGACGATTTGCGCGTGGTTACGTGCGACGGCGTGCTGCACCGGGCGGACGTAAAGTACCGCGATGAGCGACGACAATTGGCACTGCTCAAGATTCGCAACCTCACACGCAATTCCCAGCAGACAGACCCCCTACCGCCGAAGCCGCTTACGCTGGACGAATCTGTCACTCCCGCTGCCGGCGATTCTGTTTTCGTCGTGGGCAACCCGTTCAAGATCGCTGAAGGCGACGAGCCCTGCTCGGTCACCCGCGGGATCTTCTCCGGCCGTATCAACCTCGACGCCCGCAAGCCCGGCGGCGAACAGCACTGCGCCTATCACGACCAGGTTCTATTGCTGGACGCCATGAGCAGCAACCCCGGCTCGCCGGGCAGTGCAGTGTTCGACGCCGACGGCCGCTGGGTCGGGCTGGTCGGCGAGATCGTCGAATCGCGGCAGACCAACACGCTGCTCAACTACGCGTATCCGCTGCAGGAAGTGGCAGCGTTTCTTCGCGAAGCGCACGGAGAAACCAGCGCTTCGCCCGGCACGACGCCTGCAGCCGCGAAAGGCCCAGGCTATCACGGCATTCGCCTGTCGCGGATCGGTTTTCGCTCGCGGCTGCCATTTGTAGACGCCGTGGCCCGGAATTCGCCCGCCGCGCAGGCGGGCCTTAAGTCGGGCGATCTGATCGTCAGCGCCAACAACGAGGCCATCTCGAAACCCGAGGAGTTCAGCGAGGTCTGTCGCCGCCTGCATCCCGGCGACGAGCTCGTCCTGGTCGTCAAGCGCGGTGCCCACATCTCGACACTCACGATGAAGCTGACGGAGGCACCGCAATGATGAGACGACCGCTGCTGGTATCGCTAACGCTCGTCGTGACCTTCGTTGCTTCCTCGCTGGCAGACGCGAAAGGCACTTCCGCCACATACTCCGATCGCGCCGCAGTCTTCCGCGAGGCCGCCCGCAAGGTCGCCCCTTGTGTGGTGACCATCGAAACTGTTGGCGGTACGCAGCCGCGCGAAGCCGGCGGCCCGATGGCGGGCGCAGCGCCGCGGTTCGTGGTCGCCGACGGCCCCACCACCGGCCTGACCTGGTCCGCCGACGGTTTGATCCTCACCAGCTCATTCAACTTCATTCGCGACCCGTCGGTCATCACCGTCGTGCTCGCCGACGGTCGCCGCTTTGTGGCTGAACTGCTCGCCCGCGATGAGATCCGCCATTTGGCCATGCTTAAGATCGACGCCACCGGCCTGCCCGTACCGCAGTGGACCGACCCCGATCGACTGCACGTCGGTGCCTGGGCCCTGAGCCTCGGCCACGGTCAAGGCCAACTCGTCAAAACCGCTGCCACCAACACCGGCGGCTGCACCATAACCGCGGGCATCATCAGCGGCCTGCGTCGCATGAGCGGCCTGTGCGTACAAACGGACACGCACCTGTCGCCCGCGAACTTCGGCGGCCCACTGATCGATATCGACGGCCGCGTGATCGGCTTGTGCGTACCCATCGGCCGCGACGTTGACCAGCTCTCCGGCGTGGAGTGGTACGACTCAGGCATCGGTTTCGCCGTACCGCGACCGCAGGCCGAGCAGTCCGCACGCGACCTCGCCGCCGGGCACAACATCCGCCTTGGAGTGCTGGGCGTGGTAGCCGCACCGTCCGCGAAAGAGGTGGTCGTAACCGCTCTGCGCGATCCGTCGCCGGCCGCACGAGCAGGCCTGCAGGTTGGCGACCGCATCATCGCGATCGGTGATACGCAGGTGATCGGCTTCGGCGACCTCAGACGCGCACTGCGTCCACTGAGCGCCGGCACGCGCGTGATGATCCACATCATCCGCGACAAAAAGACGCTCGACCTGCCGCTGACCCTCGCCACCTATGAAGACCTCGGCCCCGTCCCACCCTCCACGACCAAGCCAGACAACAAACCCTGACAAGCTCGGCCGGCGCGCCCCAGCAAGAGCGTTTGCCCCCTGCGCCTTCGGCCGGTATGCTGGCCGTTCGATCTGTGGAATGACGATCGATCCAGCCTACGGGGTAATCATGATGAGTGGAAAAACGCTGCTGTGTGCTGTCTTATTCTGTCTGCTGCCTTGCGCTGCGTATGCCGGAACTGATGCAGCGCCGCCCATCACACTGCAGTCCTGGCGGGCGACTGATGGTCTCGGCCGCACGCTGCCCTCGGCCCAAGAAGTAGGGCCGTCGCACTCCGACCGCTTCGTCGGCATCTTCTACTTCCTCTGGCTGAACGAGATCCACAACCGTTGCCCGGACGGTGGGCCATACGACGTCTCAAAGATCCTCGCCAAGGACCCGGACGCATTGAAGAAACCGCACTCGCCGCTCTGGCGGAGTTTTGGCGGATTTCACTACTGGGGCGAGCCGCTCTACGGCTACTACCTGACCACCGACCCGTGGGTGCTTCGACGGCACGCTTACCTGCTTGCCGACGCCGGCATCGACGTGCTCATCTTCGACACCACCAATGCCATCACCTATCCCGAGCAATACACGCGACTCTGCGAGGTCTACGAGCAGATCCGCAAGGAAGGCGGCCGCACGCCGCACATCGCTTTCATGGTGCACACGCTGGCCGGCAAGACCGCAGCCAAGCTGTACAACGACCTCTACAAGCCGGGCCTGTTTCGCAATCTGTGGTTCATCTGGAAGGGCAAGCCGCTGCTGATCTGCGACCCGGCCGAAGCCAGCCCGGAAATGCGGCAATTCTTCACCCTGCGTGCGGCTCACTGGCCCTTTACGCTGGTCAACACCCACAACGAGTGGCACTGGGAAACCACCTACCCGCAGGCGTACAGCTACGACGACGACCCTGCCAAGCCCGAGCAGGTCAATGTCGCGGTGGCCCAGAACCTCCGCGTTGCCGACGGCAAGGTGACCAACATGAGTCGCTTCGATGCCCGCGGCCGCAGCTTCCACGACGGCAAGATGGATACCTCACCCGGCTCGGTGAACAAGGGCTTCAACTTTCAGGAGCAGTGGAAGCGGGTCTTCGATCTGCAGCCACCCTTCGTGATGGTCACCGGCTGGAACGAGTGGATCGCCGGCCGATGGGGCAAGCCGGATGGGCCTATCGAATTTGTGGACCAGTTCTCGGAGGAATACAGCCGCGATATCGAGCCGATGAAGGGCGGCCACGCCGATAACTACTACCTGCAACTGATCGCCAATGTGCGTCGCTACAAAGGGGCAGTGCCGCTGCCGAAAGCCTCGCCGGCGAAGAGCATCCGCCTGGCCGGCAAGTTCGACCAGTGGCAGAGCGTGCAACCTGTATTCCACGACCACGTCGGCGAGACCATGCCCCGCGATTTTGACGGTGCCGGCGGGCTGCACTACACAAATCGCACCGGCCGCAACGATATCGAGTTGTGCAAGGTCGCCCGCGATAAGCAGAACGTCTATTTCTACGTCCGCACGCGCGAGCCTATCGTGCGCGGCGACAATTGGATGTGGCTGCTGATCGACGCCGACTCTGACCCGGCCACCGGCTGGGAGGGCTACGACTTCATCGTGAACCGCAGCATCCTGAGCGATGACACCACCTGGCTGGAGAAGAACGCCGGCAGCTTCACCTGGCAACACGCCGCCAAAGTGAGTTACCGCGTCAAAGGCAACGAACTGGAGTTAGCCATCCCGCGCAGCGCCCTCGGCCTGCCCGACAACTCGACAGCAGCGGCCTTCAACTTCAAGTGGGCCGACAACCTGCAGAAGCCCGGCGATGTCATGGACTTCTATCTCAGCGGAGACGTCGCCCCTGAATCCCGGCTGATGTACCGCTACGCTGCCGAGTGATACCCATTCGGGTATTATTATGCGCGGCGGCGTGCCCGTAAGTGTGTTTCGCATGTCCCCCTTGTCGGCCGGAAGCCATCGGTTGCCTCACCGACCGATTCTGGGTTAATATGCCGTTCAATGTCGAGGGATGGCACTCGACCCGACTGCTCGCGTTTTCTTGGGAACAACCGGCATGCCAACTACTTCTCTAGCCCCGGTCGCGGAATCCCCCTCAAGTGATAGCTCCGGCTGGCAGTGCCCTATCTGCCTGCGGTCTTTCAAGGACGCTCGTCGCGCGAAGGATTTATACCAGGTCCCAGTCTGCCGCAAGTGTCGGAACGCCTTCGCCAATCGGCGTCAGGCGGCCTACCTGGTCGACGCTGCGATCTGGTGGCTGTTGGCAACACTTACCGCCGGTTTGCTCGGATTGATCTTCTTCAGCTCTCCCTCAGCCACTGCAATCGCTCGCGCCGGCACGGTCCCAGCGCGACCTGAGTACGTGACGCTCTTGGTCTTAGCATTGATCGAGCCTTTTGTTTTTGGCACCCTCAAGGACGGGTTTAGCGGTCGCTCGCCCGGCAAGTTTCTGTTTGGACTCCAGGTGATTGACGTCGAGACGCGAGAGCCGATTGGCTTTCTCCAGGCCTTCAAACGCAACCTCATCCTGGTTGTGCCCTACCTCAATATCGTCGGCCTTATCGGCGGAGTCATCACCATGATGGGCGGCCGGCGTTGGGGCGATGGGTGGGCACGGACGCAGGTCATCTGGCTCAAGCACAAGCACAAGCTGCCATTCTCGCCCGATGAACTCTGTTGCCGCACATGTGGATACGATCTCACCGGGAACGTAAGCGGCCGCTGCCCTGAATGCGGACGAGAGGTCCCTCTACCACCCGCCCAGCCCGGCTACTGCCCAGCCTGCGGTGGTGATATAACCGACAATGTTTCCGGCCGCTGTGAGCAATGCGGCGCCGAAATCCTGCAAGCATCTGAACCACAGGCGAGGTGAGTTCCTTTTCCGCCCGCTGTCTCTCCGCGCGGAGCCGCCCATATTCGGGGCGGGCAAGGCGAAAACTGCCCTGTACGAACGCTGATCGTCCGTCTAGGATGTTCAGCCATGCCACAAACGGAGATGAGCCCGACCAGAAGTGATTCCGCATCAACCAGCGGAGCGGCAGCACCGGTTACCCGGCGCGAGATCTTCGGCTGGTGCATGTACGACGTCGCCGACTCGGCCTTTACCACGGTCATCGTGACCGCGGTGTTCGCTATCTACTTTACGAAGGTGGTGACCGGCGACTCGCCCAAGTCGGACCTCTGGTGGGGAGAGGCGGCGTCGATCTCCCAGATCATTGTGGCGGTGGCAGCGCCGATCCTGGGAGCCATCGCGGATTTCTCCGGCAGCCGCAAGAGGTTCCTGGGCGTGTGTGCGGCCACCATCGTGCTGTTCACGGCAGCGCTGTGGTTTGTCGGGCCGGGCATGACCGTACTGGCACTGATGCTGTACGTGATCGCCAACACGGGCTTTGCCGGCGGAGGCGTGTTCATCGACAGCTTTCTGCCGGGCATCTCTACGCCACAGAACGCAGGGCGCATTTCCGGCCTCAAGTGGGCCATGGGCTACGCGGGCGGACTGGGCTGCCTGTTTCTGTGTGTCCCGCTGACCGCAGGCATCGTCGAGCATCCCAACCCTCATCAGCTGGCGCTGGCGCGACTGGTGCCAGTGGTCGTGGCCGTGTGGTACGCGGTGATGGTGCTGCCCACGTTTTTGTTTCTCCGCGACCGAAGCGTGCCCAAGCCGTTGCCGCCGGGCGAAAACTATCTGACCGTGGGCTTCCGGCAACTCGCCCAGACCTTTCGGCACATTCGGCGGTATCGCGAACTGGTCAAGCTGATGATCGCCTTCCTCGTCTACAACGACGGCATCGTCACGGTGATCATCTTCGCTGCCAAGTACGCCAGCACCACCATCGGGTTTACCGCTGAGGACATCACCAAGATGTTCATCTGGCTGAACGTGGTGGCCATCGCGGGGGCGTTCGGCTTTGGGTATTTGGCCGACCGCATCGGCCAGAAGCTCACGATCATGATTTCATTGGCCATCTGGATCGCCGCCTCGACGCTGGCTTACCTGTCGCACTCGAAGGAGTCATTCTATGTCGTGGCCAGCCTGGCGGGCGTCGGCATGGGCTCGGCTCAATCGGTGACGCGCAGCCTGGTGTCCTTATTCACGCCGCAGGAGAACGCCGCGGAGTTCTTCGGCTTCCTGGGCGTGGCCGGCAAGGCCCTGGCCTTCGTAGGTCCAATCGTCTTCGGGACTATCTCCGCCAGCACCGGCAGCCAACGACCAGCCATCCTGGCCATCGGAGCATTCTTCGTGGTGGGCATCATTCTGCTGGCCTTCGTCAATGAGGAACGCGGCAAAGAGGCGGCGAAGGTACCCATCTCCAACTGAAGTCATCCTGATTTATAGAGAGCAAAGCCCAGAGCAGGCCTGCCCCCGGCCTTTCGTCCTGACTGTATCGGCACGTTCCGAAGTCGTTGCGTTAGATTGCCGGCATGCCGTGCAGGCAGAGCACCGAAAGCACTAACACCAGGACCACAAACTGTGCCGTGGCGGCATAGTCGCGCTCCGCGGGGGCAGTCTCGGTGGCGGCCCGGAAGCCGGCGAAGATCAGGATGATGGTCAGCATACCCTCGTTGGTGTAGTGCCACGTGACCGCCAGCACGCCGATCAGCAACAAGCGTGAAAACCGATCGAGCGACCGGAAGCCTCGCGAGCCGTCGAGCTGCCAAACGGGAATGAGGTTAAACAGGTTGATCCAGGCTCCGAAGTGGCCGATCGCCACCCACGCGGGCCAGTGCATCGCGTGCCCCACAAAAAAGGCAGCCAGTGCAGCGAAAGTGCCCCAGATCGGCCCGGCCAGACCGATGCGAGCGTCCTCACGCGGATTGATCGGGCATTGCTTCAGCCGGACCAGTGCACCGAAGCCGGGGATGAACATCGGTGCG
>JBJKSL010000156.1:0-3525 GCA_046704145.1 Phycisphaerae bacterium | reverse complement strand
TTGACAAATTGAAGAATGCATTATAGCCTCTGCGCCAGGAGGTACATAATGAAGCGAGAAGGTTCGTGCTTGCGAACAGTTGTGATTATTGCAGCAAGCGTTTGTTCGGTCGCATGCGGAGAACAACGTATCATTCCGGTGGACAAGGTGTGGTCGGGCCATCCCGTGGGATTCTGCCTGCTCACGCACGGCGATCATCAGTACGTCAGCTACTACGATGCCCAGCGGCGCATGACCGTGGCGAGTCGGCGATTGAGCGAGGATCACTGGGAATACGTCCATCTGCCCTCGACGCTCGGCTGGGACAGTCACAACTACGTGACCATGACTATCGACGACACTGGCCGAATTCATCTTGCGGGCAACATGCACTGTGCACCCCTGGTGTACTTTCGCACGCAAAAGCCTTACGACATAAAGACGTTCACGCAAATCCCGTCGATGGTGGGGCGTGATGAAACTCACGTCACCTATCCGCAATTCCTCCGCGGGGCCGACAACGCGCTGCTGTTCGGCTATCGCGATGGAGGCAGCGGCAAAGGCAACCAGATCTACAACGTGTACGACCCTTCGAAGCAATCGTGGCGACGGTTGATGGATGCACCGCTCATCGACGGCGAAGGTGAAATGAGCGCATACCTCGACGGCTTCCATCGCGACCGGCAGGGGATGTTTCATCTTACCTGGTGCTGGCGCGAAACTTCCGACGCTGCCACCAACCGCGATGTTTGCTACGCCCGCAGTCGCGATCTCGTGCATTGGGAAAGAAGCGACGGCCGGGCCTACAAGCTGCCCATCACGCACTCGACCGCTGAAATCGTGGACCCCGTCCCGCCTCACGCAGGCTTGACCAACGGCAACGTGGGGCTGGGCTTCGATCTGCAGGATCGGCCGGTGATAAGCTATCTCAAGTATGACGCCAACGGTTTTACCCAAGCGTACAGCGCCAGGCTGAAGGACGGCCGCTGGCGCATACGGCAGGTCAGCAATTGGAATTATCGTTGGGATTTCGGGGGGAGTGGCTCAATCCCCTTTGAAGTCCGTATCAGGACGATTCATGCCGACGCCAACGGGGTATTGACGCAGGCTTATACACACGCAGAGTACGGCAGCGGGACGTGGGTTCTCGATCCGGAGACACTGAAGCCCAAAGCGGGTACGGGCCGAGAGCCTGCCCGGAAGAAAGCGGCGGCTTTCAGGGCACCCGGCAGATCTGGTGCGAAGCCGCAACCGGCACACATTGTTCCAGAGCCAATACTGCAAGATCACAGAGCCGGCGACAGCGGCGCCTCGCCAGGCACCGGGGTGTCGTACAGTCTGCACTGGCAGACGCTGGGCCTCAACCGCGACCACCCACGCGAAGGCCCGGTGCCTCCTCCGTCAAACCTGGAGTTAATAGAGACCCGCAGATAGGACGCCTCACGACGTACGCTGTCGCCACCTTGAGCGCAATGTGCCCGTGTGCGAAGCGTTACCGCACAGGCTGGCTTTGCGCAAAAGGTGGCGGTGTTGTGCTGCACCATTTCAGGTGTTGCGGCTTGTTCTTCCGGAAGTTGAAGAGATCTATGACGGCTTGAAGTTGCTCTTCGTTGAGGCCGGCCAAGCCTCGATCGTCCAGCCAGCCGTTGGTTACTGCGACAGGCGCACCGTAATTCACGACGCCGAACCTGGTATAGTCAAAGTGCGTGACCGCGTTCCAGTTGCACGACCAGAGAGTATTGCGGTAGTTCGCAAACAGGGCGTATGGCCAGGTGGACGGACTGCAATGTGAATCCTGGTACGTGCCGTGAGCCATGATGGCGTACGGCGGCACGTCCAGCCAATGGCGTTTCTCGTCGAAACTGCCTCCCTGGCAATCGCTTGTGAGAAAGGCCAGATCCTTGCGGTAAGCGGTCGTAATCTGGGTCAGTTCTTTGACCAGGTGCATGAAGATCGGCGCCAGATACACCTGCTGGCGCGAATGCGGTGGCGAGATCGAGCCGACACGGATCATGAACGTTTCGTCCCAGACCAGTCCGTCGATCTCGTTGCCGTACTCAGCCAGCAGCGCGTTGAGGTAGGCGACGTACCACTTGTAGACTTCGGGGGCTGCCGGGTTCTGCATGTAAGGCTTGCCCACGGTGTCCGGCCCCTGCCAGCCGCCCCACTTGAGCAGCTTATCTTTGCTGTACAGGCCGGCTCCTTCACATGCGGTCAGTCCGTCGGCGAAATACACCACTACCCTGAAGCCGCGATCCTTGGCGTACTTGATGCGGCGGTGCATTTCCGCTTTGCTCATTCTGACCGACTCGGAGGTGGGGAAGCGCTTTGTGCCGTTGGATGCGCTTGGAAACGCCGTCCATTCGTCATCAAGCTTGCCCGCCTTGACGTCGAAGGAGTATCGGCCGAGCATGTCGTACCATCCGTGTAAGGTGAACACGACCTTGGAGCGGTCTGCCGGCGCGATGAGCTTTTCTGCCGCGTCGATATCCGCGAACCAACCCTTGCCGCCGTGACTCATAAAGTCGTAGTCCTGCAGGGCGACATCGTGCAGCCAAGCCGGACCCGGGGGCACGTCGGCCAGCGCAGTTGCATACCACGCATCCATAGCCTGCTCAGGTGGCCCATTTTGTACGACCGTCCAGAAGGTTCGGGTGAGCGGTTCGGCCAGCGGCACTTTGGAGCCTTCGTAGGTGAACTCTATGCTCGTGGACGTTCCATCTGAAGTGGAATTCATCCTGAATTCGGTGGTGAACAGCGGATCGGCAATGTGTGTAACTCGCAGACCTGATTTCGCATCGGCGAAGCTGACGAGCGGTATGGCAAGACTCTCGGCATCCGCTTTGATCGGGCTTGTGAGAGGGAAGGCCCACGCCCGCGTGGCGGGGAGCGTTTCGGATTTGCCGACGCCACCAACCAGCGGCACGAAGGATTCAAAACTGCCGGCAGGATGCAGAAGGCCGCCGATGTACACGTAAACGTCCTGCTTTAGGGGGCCGGCCGTCGGCGTAAGCGTGAGAGTTCGCTTCCAGAGAACTCGACCTTCGAGGGGCAGAAGTTCATCCTTGTACTGAACCCGCAGACCATCCTTGGAGCCCTCCCACTCCGATGAAGCCGGGATAAGAGCCGGAAGTATTTCCGGGCCGCTCTTGGGGTTGCCGACACGAACGCTCACCGGAGCGTATGCGTTGGCCTGAAGGACACTCTGGCCCCGCATGCTGAGGGAGTAGTGGTGCGCATCTGTCAGCATCAGCTGCCAGTCGCCGTTCTCGACAACCACGCTGCTTTTCGCAGAAGCCAACGTGGAGAGCAGTCCGACCATCAACACCGTCAGCGTTCTAAGCATGACGCTTTCCCTCTTTGCGTGTCCGATTGAAGTCTGTGCAGGCTACTGCTGCTTGGGCAGCCAAGTGCAGATGTGCTTGCCGTTCCAGTTGTTGACCGAAGCGTAGTCGACCATCTGGATCGAGCCGCCGTCGGCCGTGGGTACGCGGAACTGCATGCGCGTGCCGGGCAACGTCGGCGCGTTGGGCGTCACGTTCACAT
>JBJKSL010000155.1:0-5137 GCA_046704145.1 Phycisphaerae bacterium | reverse complement strand
CTCATAAACTTGACGCTGGAGCAGGCCGCGGCGCGATACGCAGCCATCAACAAGCGGCTGATCCCGTATCTGAAGATCCAACGAAAAGCCATCACCGCACCGGAGGCCCAGAAAGCCCTCTGGTTCATTGTCTTCAACCAGGACTTTCTGCCCCACTACACGACCAACACGCGAGTCGGCTGGTCGACTCTGCTGGACAGCATCGATTCCATTCAGGCCGAAGACTTGAGCAGCGGACGAGTCCCGCAGGACCTTCGCGAATCGCTGCAAAATCAGCATCCTGCCATCGTTCTGCCCGAGAATCCGGTCTTGACCGTCGAGCAGCCTGGCAAGAGTTGGCGAGTTGACAGTTCGGCAGGCGAGCTTCTGATCGCGCGTAACGAAAACCGGCTGGCGGTCTACGATGCGGCAGCGAACGCAGCGTGGGACACCTCCAGCCAGACCATCAAGTTCAAATCGGACAGCGATCGCCCCCTGAGCATCCACTTTGGCGGCAAGCCCATCAATGACTTCTACGCATACAACTATATCCACAACAGCCACAACCCCTCGCAGGCCCGCGTGCCGGTGGGAGATCTGCGGCTGGTCTTCGTCTGGTTCCCGGATGCCGGCAAGGGCGGGCTGAGCCTCGAGATGAACCGAGACCGCGATCTCTTCACGGCCGACCTGCAGGCAGACGGCACAGTCCGGCTGACTCATCTGGCTCCGGGTGCGAAGAAGCCCGTCGTCATCGGCGAGAAGAAACTCGAGCCCTTCAGCCCCGGCAGAGCCGTCGAGGTAGAGTTCACCAACGTGGATTTCCGAGCCTCCGTGCGTATCGATGGTAAGGAAGTCGTCGCAACTACCGACAAGCAGTACAGCCCCGATCTGCCCAACCTGCTCAGTCGTAATCCCGAGGACCCCAACACTACCGTGCCGTCACACGTGACGATCTCGGGGCGCAACCTGCAGTGCCGAATCAAGCATCTCGTGCTGAACCGCGACGTGTACTATCGTTCTCCCATAATCCCCGAAAGCGACAATAAGTACGCGGTCATGACGGGCCAGGCGGCGGTCGAGCAAATGAACGCTTTTGTCGGCTGGCCGGGCTGGGGCACGCAGGGTTGGCCGATCATGCTGCGGAATGACAAAGAGGCCAGAGAGTACTTCATGCTGGGCGACAATAGCCCCGGCAGTAAGGACTCCCGCCTCTGGTGGGAGGTGGGCCCCCACCTGCAGCATCTGGGCGAGCAATACCAGGTGGGCACGGTTCCCGACGACCAGTTGATCGGCCGGGCCTTCTTCGTGTACTGGCCGAGCGGCTATCGGCGAGGCTGGTCGGCAGACATCGGAATTATCCCAAATTTTGGCCTCATGCGGTGGATCCGATAATCTGGGCAATTAGAGTTATCCACAATTGGGCCGATGCCCGCCCAGATAGCCAAACGCATGGGGGCGTACACTACCGATTCACACGGACAGTTGACCTGCGGGAGGACCTGGGCAGTATGTAACTGGCCCAGAATCGAAGAGATAGGACACAGCGAGTGCCAGAGCTTCAGTCTCATGCCGGCGGGATGAACGAGCCGGGGGCCTGACGAAAAGGCGTCTTGAGCAACGCTGTTTTCAACAGATTATCCACCCCGGATGCCATGACTCTGAGCTGGCGGGGCTGAGCGAGCGAGAGGACGGATATGACAACTTCACCCAAGCTTCTGGAGACGATCAACCTCGTAAAGCGGTACGGCAGTCGCACCGTCGTAGACCGGGTTAGCTACACGGTCCACCGAGGCGAAATCGTGGGGTTGCTCGGTCGCAACGGCGCCGGCAAGACTACAAGCTTCCGCATCACCATCGGCATGATCATCCCCAATGCCGGCCAGGTGGTCTTCAACGGCGAAGATGTAGCCTCGCTGCCCATGTACAAGCGAGCTCAGCGGGGCATCGGCTATCTCTCGCAGGAGCCCAGCATCTTTCAGCGGCTGAGCGTCCGGAACAAACTACTGGCCATCCTGGAATCCATGCCCATCGGCCGCCGGGAGCGAAAACGCCGGGCAGACACTCTGCTGGAGCAGTTCGGGCTTGCCCACTTATCCAAACAGAATGCCCGTGACCTCTCTGGTGGCGAGCGGCGGCGTCTGGAGATTGCACGAGCACTGGTAACCGATCCGCAGTTGATCCTGCTGGACGAGCCCTTCAGCGGCGTGGACCCCATCGCCGTCGAAGGCCTACAGAAGGAAATCCTGCGGCTTCGAGAAGAGCACGGCATCGCCATCCTGCTGACGGACCACAACGTCCGCGAGACGCTGTCCGTCACCGATCGCAGCTATATCATTCACGAGGGCCAAGTGATTGCCGAGGGACCGCCCAAATCGCTGATCAACGATCCCAAGGTCCGCAGAATCTACCTGGGCAGCACCTTCCGGGGAGATGAATTTGACGACCGCGAGCCGGCCGAAACCGAAGCGAGCGTTTGAAGATCGTAGAATCTGAACTTCTGCCAGCGAAAGCTGCGCCCCTGCCCAGCTCATACGCATCCGCGTCCTCTTGCGCGCGGCGACGTACCCATAACTCTATTATGTACAGTTTTTGAGACGCCGCGGCGAGCACGAGCTTCAAATGTAATCGGTATCACATGTTGACGCGCTTGCCCTAGAACCGCGCATCGTCCTTGGGCTTCATCGACACGACCACCTCGATCTGCTTGCCGATGGCCGACAACTCTTCCTGCAGTCGGCTGGCATCCACGAAGGGCGGAATCTCCACTTCTATGAGCATTACGTAGAGCGGCTTGGCGTGATGAATGACCTCGGTGTGCAGGTTGGTGATGTTCACGCTGCGCTCGGCGAGATGGCAACTGATACGGTGGACAATGCCCTTGCGGTCGGCGCCATAGACATGGATGACGTGCTTGCTGGCTTCAGTTCGGGTCTCGCTGGCCTCTTCCGGTCGCAAGTCCTGAACGTAGGTCCGTAAACCACATTCGGCCGTGACCTCCGCCAACTGGGCGGAAAGCTGATCGCTCAGCATCCCTTCCGGCATGCGAATCATGAGCATGCAGGCGAAATCCGGCCCCAGGCGAGCCATCTGCGAGTCTTCAATGTTGCAGTCCTGCTCCAGCAGTACGCGAGTAATCGCCGCGACGATACCCGGTCGATCCTTACCCGACGCGGTCAGCAGTGCGTAGTTTGGCATAACCCGATTCCTGTCACTTCTTTGCCTGCTTTTCAAGCCATCGGCCCACTGGTGCTAGTTTAGAACTTGGCTCGCTCTAATGCAATCGCCAGGGCATGTACCCATAACCGCCACAATCCCACCGTCTGCAACGTCCCTTTTCCTGACGGACCTTACCGAAGACAGAAAATCGGCAGCGTGTAAAGCACTATCGCGAGTACACATGCGCGGTTGTCCAAAGAAATTCTCCCCCCGCAAGCTTGACCACCTCATTTATATCTTAACCTTCATCCGGTCTTGAGAAATCTGAGGTCCTTCGCCGGATAGGGGAACGAAGCAATGTCTCTAACGATAGGTTCATCTTCGCTTGTGTACGGCCTGCTTAATTCGCTAAGCAATCTCGATGCACAGACTTCCAACACGATGACGCGGATTGCCACCGGCTTGCGCATTAATAAGGCATCCGACGATCCGGCCGGCTTGATCGCGCTGAACAACCTGAACAGCGATATGGCAGGGGTCAATGCTGCGATCGACACCAACAATCGCTCCAAGGGCATGCTGGACGTCGCCGACAGCACCCTGACCGAGATCAGCAGCCTTGTCTCAGAGGTCCAGGGTCTCGTCCAGAAGGGCTCAGACACCACGATCTCGGCGTCCGAGCGAGCCGCCTACCAGGCACAGATCGATGATGCCGTCAATTCGATCGACCAGTTGGTGAACTCGACCACCTATAACGGCAAAGCGCTCTTCGGCGGCGACAACCGCATCTCCGTGGTGACCAACAGCATGGCTTCGATCAAGGATCTGACCGTCTATCGCCGCGATTCTGGCGCCACCACAAGCGCAACTCTCAACGTAAGCGTCACCGCCGTGGCGACCAGAGCCAGTGCCAATACAACTGCGATTTTGACTGCGGCACTGAGCGACGACACTACCATCGAAGTCACCGGGGCCCTGGGGACTGCTACGCTATCATTCAAAGCGGGCACCACCGGCAACCAGATGATGGCGGCCATCAAGGGACAGACAGCCGTGACAGGCGTATCGGCCGCAGCCAAGGGTACGGCTTTGGCGATCATGTCCAATAGTACCGGTGCAGACCAATTTGTGTCACTGCAGGTCCTGAGCGGCTCGCAAACCTTTGAAAACGCTGCCACCGTCGCCAAGACTTCCGGCACGGATGCCACGGTCACGGTGAACAATGAGACAGCCAACTGCGTGGGTACCGAAGTGTACTACACCGGCGCGGGCTACAGCCTGAGCTTCAACTTGGCCAAGAACACGGCCACCACGACACTGTCGGTTACGGTGAAGCCTACGGGCGGTGCGACCTTCCAGCTCGGCAGCTCTGCCAGCACGCAGACCTCGCTGGGCATGGGTGGGGTGACCTCGTACGAATTGGGCCGATCCGATCTTGGCTATCTGGCCGACTTGAAGAGCGGAGGCTCGCAGTCGCTGTCCGTCTCAGGTAACAAGGCGGCGAAGATCGCCAACGAGGCCTCTTCGAAGGTCGCCCAGATGGCCGCACGCGTCGGGTCCTTCAACAAGTATCAGATTGGCTCGAGCCTCAACGTGCTGAACAGCACCAAGGAATCGCTCGCCGGAGCCATCGACCAGGTGGGTAGTGCCGACTACGCGGAAGAATCTGCCACTTTACAACGGCAACAGGTGCTGCAGAGTGCGATGATCTCGATGCTCAGCATCGCCAACGGCAATGCGGCGAACGTGCTCGCACTGCTGAGATAACGTAACCATTCAACTTTTGTTCAAGGAGTGCTTTCTGGAGGGTTCGTTCCGGCGGCCGGCTATTCGGGGTAACGGCCGTCAAGAATACACCGGGGGTGCGGGGAAACATGCCCGGTGTTTTCGGGGAGAAGCAGGTCGTGGGCCGATGGGCTTTCAAGCCTGGCGGCCCGCGACTGTTTTTACGGCGGATTCTTGTTGATCCGGTCGGCCCGCGATTATCATATCAGCCATGCTT
>JBJKSL010000154.1:0-4803 GCA_046704145.1 Phycisphaerae bacterium | reverse complement strand
TTTGCCAACTGTCCCATCGTCAGCTGCAATGCCGATGAATTCGAGCAGTCTTTTTAGCTCACCGACAGTGTCAGCTTTTAGGTCCTCGTAGCGCACCTCGCAGTAGCGGTTAGCGCCGAGGGCCTGACCGGACTGGCGGGCCGAGTTGACGTTCACCGGCCACACCCGTGTGATGTAGTACTCGACGTAATCCTCAAGCTTGCGTCCGTCGGTCTTGCCGAAGTGGAACCACGCACTGGTGGCCGTGTCGCGCGGGTCGCGGATGATGTGAATGAACTTCGCACGGGGGTACAGTTGATCGAGCAGACCCATGCCGACGCTGTGCTGAGGGGTTTTGTCACCCACCACGCGCACCTTCGATCGGTCCTGCTTGGATTCACTCACATAGCGGGCGAATTGACTGTCGATCAGCGTGCGGGCGGTCAAGAGCAGATCCGCATCGCGCAGATGCGTGATCGGATCTATGCTTTTCTGGTGCTCGTTGAAGGCCCGAAAAGCCTGGCCGAGGATGGGTACCAACTGCCACGCGAAGCCCCCCTCGCCGCGAACCACCGCCTCATCATGCGCGTTGAGCAGATAAGCCAGCCAAGTCGTGCCCGATTTCGCACAGCCAAGCACGAACAGCTTGTCGAGGTGGCAGACGCGGTCCTGTTCCTGCCGCCAATTGTCGTATGACGCTTCAAAATCCTGTCCCATGTGTCCGAGCTCCAATCAAGGCGTTCTTAAGGTGTTTATCGGACGAGGAGCAACACGGAATAAGCTGGATTCGCGAAACCCGCGAAAGAGCGAGCCCAATAACCTCGACCGCTCCTACTTCTGCGCTGCCGCCGGCCCGTGAGCAGCCTTCAAGATCTCGCCGAGCGTCTTTCGAATCCACTCCTCGTTCTTGGGGAAATCGGCGTAGGACTTGATGTCGGCAAGCCTGGGATCGTCGGGCTTGATGCCGGCGGTCTGCAGGATTGCATAATCCTGGAGCGATTCGGCGAAGACCTCCCAGCGAATCGAATCCAGCGGGCCCTTCTCGCCCGGGTAGATCATGAACGGATCGCCATAGGGTATGCCCGGCCAGGAGTCGTTAGACGCATCGTGGAAGGGGTCGCCGATCTTCTCCTGCTCCATTTTGTGCCAATAGTTGAAGCCCCAATGCAGGAAGCCCTTCGCCCCCATCCGATAGAACAGCCAGCCAGACATCCGGACCTTGGGCAGCGGCGTGTCGAGAAAGCGATTCAGCCAGGGGCCGCGCGGCGCGCAGCAGAAGTAGACCCAATGCGGGATCTTCGCATCCACGTAGGCCTGGGCCGCACGGACCAGGGGCACGGGGATGTCTGTGATTCCCACCTTGCCGTAGTTGATTTCCCTAAGTGCGTCCATGACCTTCATCCAGGGAGCGAGGTCGCGCACGATACCTCGCGAACGGCGATAGTTGATGATGTGCTGCCCGCCACCAGGCTCGTCGGAGAGGTGAAAGTATGAGGAATCAAGTATGCCTTCGTCGGTCAGGAACTTGTGGAATTCGGGCAGAAACTGCTTGAGGAAGTTGACGTAGGTATCGGAGAAGCCGCTGATATCAGGCGGCCAGAGCATCACGTACTTGTCAGCCTCTTTTCTGTAGACCCGGACCGGATTCTTAACGCCCCAGTAGATCCACAGGTGCGACCACTCAAACTGCTTAAAGCCGATGTCCTTGCACATGCCGGTGAAGCGTTTGACCAGCGACCAGTCAAAGACGTACTTGCCGGGCTCAGGCTCGTCCACGATCAGCAGTTGACAGGGCCGCTTGAACGTCTCGCGACGGTCGAAGAACATGGGCACGTAGACTACGTCCGATCCGTGGGCGAGCATGTCGGCGAGTTGATCCCTGGTCAGTTGCCACCATCGTTCGTCGTCGAACATACCTGTCTTGTAGTAGTCCCACGTAGCCTCGCCGCGCCACCAATGCGTAACGTGGAAATCGTGCCGCGGCTCGATGACGAGCTGACTGATTTCGAGCTTCACGGGCAGGTCTACGGTCTTCTTGACATCAGACAACCTCAGCTTGACCGTGAATTCACGCGGGCCGGGCTTAGCGTCGGCAGGGATGGTCAGCGTGATCCAGAATGAACGGCTTTCAAGCGGGCCGGCGCGAACCGATGATCTTGGCCAAAGGACGTCTGGCACCAAGCCTGGCAAGAAGCCCACGCCATCAAGTTCCTTCGGGGCGGTATTGGTCGTGAAGTGCGGCATGGGAACGAAGCCGACCAAACGCACGAGCGGCTCAAGGTCACCCGCACCGCTGAGCTGACAAGTGCAGTCTAACGGCGTGGATCGCTCGTTACGCAGACAGGCCTGGAAGGCGATGCGGCCGTTGCGAGCGGCCATGAGCTCCAGCTGTGCCGAACCGGGCTTGGAGCCAGGGAACACACGGTTGAGCGAGGTCTCCAGCCAAAAGGCAGCCTGGCCCCCTTTTGCCCCCTCGGGATGAACGATCACAGGATCAGTACCCGAAGCCTGCACGAAAGCAGGGTGGCAGATCAATGCAGATACAACCAAGAAGGCATGGACGATTTTCGAATTGCGCATGGTGTCCTCCTCGCGCGGCATTGTATCTGGGGGGTACCGCAGTGCAAGGAGGTCGAATTGGCTGACGAGCCCTCGGTCTATAGCGAGAGGACGAATTCGACCAGATCGGCCATCTGTTCGGGCGTGAGGGTGATGAAGTTGTCCTTGGTCTCACCGTGGCGGCCTTTTTCCAGAAGCTCGCGGATGGTGACGAAGTGTCCGTCGTGCATGTATGGAGCCGTACGCCAGCACTCTATCAGCGTGGGGTTGTCGAACTTCGCGTCGCGATCAAACTTGTTCCCCGAGCCCACGTCGTAAGTCTTGAGATCAGTGTACATCGGCGTAGGATGACACTCGGCACAGCCGACCTTCCGATCGAAGAAGAGTTTCTGCCCGCGCTTGGCGGATTCGCTCAGATGCTCGTCCGCGAGATGTGGGCTCGGCACGGGTTGAAGCGCTTCGAGATACGCATCGATAGCATCCGCGTCGGCCTCGGGTCGCGCAGTGAACTGGATGTGCTGGATGCCGGATCGAACGGCCACCTTCGCGTTTGGCCGGATGCCGGAGGCCATCGACGGCGGCGTTCGATGGGCGAATAGCATGCTTTTGGCGTTCTTCGGATTACCCAGCCCGTCGTTGATCAGATCCCAGTTCAAACCGTCGGCTCGTGCCTCAGGATGACAAGACGCACAACTCTGCCAACCCTGCAGGCAGAGCTCGCCGCTGTTGAAGAGGATCTCGCCACGGCGTTGTTGAGTCAGCTTCGGAGCAGGCCCAAGAGCGATCCGGGCGACACACTTTGCGGGCGAAGCATCCAACGCCACCACGGCAAGCGTGTCGCTGAAGTACTCGCAGACGTAGGCCCGCGAGCCGATTATGGTGACGCCGCGAGGGCCAACGCCTTTCAGTGCAACCCGCGTGCGAATGCCACTCAGAAAGGTGAGGTCGCTCGGGATGGCGATCTGGCTATTGACGTCGGAGACCTGCGCAGGGTCGTCGCCCGCGGATCGCTGCGACCGCGAGGCAATCTTCGCCAGCATGGACGACGCGTCGATCACGCTTAGCTCGTTTGTCCCCGCGTGCGCTACGCAGATCAGGCGGCCATCGGGCGTAGTGGCAACGCCGCACGGGTTGGCGGCCCCGCGGTCCACCTCGTCGAGCAATACCGTAGTTACGTACGTTTTCGTCGTAGCGTTGAGAACGCTCAGCGCGTTGCTGTTGATCCAGCCACGTTCTACCTGCACCGTGGGAAGATTGAACCGCCCCACCGTGTGCGTGAGATAGACATGCTTGCCATCGCCCGACATGCAGATTCCGCGAACGTCCACACTGCCGTTGGGCAGGCGAATATTCGTGGCCTTGAGCGTGTGAGTATCGATGATGGTCACCATGGCCGAGACAATGTCGGCATCGGCAGCGTCGGCGGGCAGATGGTTGGCTACGAAGAGGGTGCGATTGTCGGGCGTGATTGCGGCGGCCATCGGTTCGCGCACTGCGGGTACACGCGTAATCTCACGTCGTTCGGCCACGTCGATAACGGAGACAGTGTTGTCAAAGCGATTGCACACGTACATCCGCGTGCCGTCATTGCTGATTGCGGGGCCGACGGCTGTATGGCCGACTTGCACCGAGCCGCGAGCCTGGCCGGTGGCAACATCGATGAATTGCACGGTGCTGTGGGGAGCGGCGCAGGTCACGTAGAGCGTGGCCCCATCGGGCGACAGCACAAGGCCGGTCGGACGGGCTGGCATGGCAATGGTGCGACCGCACACGCCGCGGGCGAGATCCACTATAGCGAGCTGGCCGGCGTCGGCGTCTGCCACGAAGAGTTGCTTGCCGTCCTTCGAGGCGATCGCTGCAGTCGGCCCACGGTAGGCCTGAGAACTGCTGGAGGTCGGCTCCGCTTGCAGAGAACTCGCTGCCGTTGCGGCGGTCAGCAGGATGATGCAGATTGCATATCGATTCATGTTGCACCTATGCGTTTCCGAACGGCCGATCATGCCGGCTGACCGAGTGACTCCACATCCTTGCGAATCCGCTGCAGCACTTCAGGCGTGAGAGCCAGGTCGGCAGCGGCAGCAGTATCGACGATCTGATCCGGCCGACGGGCCCCGCACAACACGTGCGTAACGCCCGGCTGGGCTGCTGTCCAGGCAACGACGAGTTGTGCCTGCGTACAGCGATACGCTTCCGTGAGATCCTTCCAGCCCGCCAGCATCTTGAGTATGCGTGCCCGGTTCTCCAGCTTGAACCAGGCATGCCAGT
>JBJKSL010000153.1:0-6118 GCA_046704145.1 Phycisphaerae bacterium | reverse complement strand
TGCCCAGATTGAACGCCCACTGGTTGGACGACTGTACCGAGTCGACACGATAGGTCGCGTTGGCAGCTGTCCCCACGACATTGTTGTCGCGCAGGATGCCGGCGATGGCATCGGTGACGTTGGCGTAAGAGACGGAGTCCACGCTGGCGCTGTAGCTGGCGGACGAGGCCAGGGCCAGATTGCTAACGGTTATGCGGCCGCCGGCTCGCGGAATGGTGATCGGGGTGAAGCTGCCCCCGTCATAGTGCGAGCCCTGCAGCAGGGCGCCAGGGTAGACCTGGTCGGTATCGAGCAGGCAGGCCACGTCGCTGAGCTGCTGGATCTTGCCTTCGTCCATGCCATGATCCACGCACTCGACGTAACCCGCGTGCCCGACGCTACTGGCCGGGCAGTCCACGGAACTGCCGTTGTTCGAGCAGCTGGTGGTGGAATTGGGGTCCGGGCGGCTGTATTCCTCGCCCATGGTCAAGCGTGAGCCCTTGGCTTCATCCAGATGCGCGATGCCGTTAGGCGTCGTACTGGCAGCGTCGCGAACCTGTTCGGTCACCTCCGGTTCCAGGTCGTAAAGTTCTTGCGGAGCCTGCGTGACCAGGCTTTGACTGGCGACCGTCGAGCAGGGCGGCTCCTCAATGCGACGTGCGGTCCAGGTGCCCTCGTCTATTTCATTGCTGGCGACCAGCGTATCGTCCTCCGACAGCATGGCCTGGATGGCCATGTCGCCTTCGATGGTGTCGATGATGACCGTGCCTTCGTCATAGACGGTGGCGTACCCCACTACTTGCGTCGGATCGCATGCCATGTACACGTCGTAAGTGGTAAGCCCCGGGTCCGACGCAGCTGTGACAAAACGATAGAAGTCAGCGTTCACCTTGGGCTGGGCCTGCTCCTCGTCCTCGGAGGCTTCCTGGATAACGCGGGTGGCCATCCAGTAGCCCTCCAGGCTGACCGGGCCGGCAGGAGTGATGGAGTCGCTGACCGTATCCACCAATCCTATGAAGTCGCCGACGCAACCGGTTGTCGTAGCAAAAAGTGCGGCCACTATGCACAGCGCGGCCGCATGGACCTTTACACTCGCGAACTTCATGAAGCTGCTCCCAAAGGATAAGGTTGTGGAAAATTAGACCCGGCAAACGCCATCATCGGAGTGAGCAGAGGCCCTTCTTGAGCGCAAAGAATGCGCGAAAAGCTACGGCTGAAAACGAGTTGGCAAGCTGTAAGCCGGCGAGACGCGAAGCTGATTGCACATTATTCTGCACTTGAACTTGCGATCGTGTGTCGGGAAAAACCCCCAACCTGAGCGTGCAATGCCAAGGAATGGGGCACCCGCACCCGCGTCCTCATGGGAAAATCGGCAGCAGGGTCGCACCAATAAAGATTCCGCAGAAAAAGCCCCCGAAGATCGCGATTGCAGCAGCAACGGGGATCGTGGCAATCACGATGACCTTGTGTCGGACGGAGCCAGGTACTGCCGCAATAGCGGAACCGAGTGCAAGCCACCACCAAAGCAGAAGCAGGGCTATGGCTGGCATTGGACTGCGGTACATGTAGAAGCCGCGAGCGGCTCCCACGCCGAGCACGATGGTGCTGAGGATAACGAAGCTGCGAAACATGCCAACCAGCCCGCGGCGGGTGTTGTCTTTGCCTAAGGTTTGCGAGAAGGCTGCCCAGATCAGCAACTCACAGACGATCACACCGATCAAGGCACCGATCGCTGCCGCGAGGGAAACAAGATAGCCATCTCCGTCCAGACTGAAGGCTGACGAAATGAGATACAGATAGATCGCAACGGCGATGACGATAGCCCGAAACGGCCAGGCTGCATCCGGCCTATGCCGCAACGGGAAGGTTCGGCCAACCCGCCAAGGCGTAAACCACGTCGCCAGACACATGAAGGAGAATCGGACGGCGAGCGACCGGACCTTGTCCTCCCAGATAGGGATGGGGCCCAGGCCGCTGGCCCGGATGCGCTCCAACTCTTGTGGGTCAAAAGAAGCGCCGCACTCCGGGCAGCGATATTCGATGCCTGAGTCGCTCGGTTGATCGGCAATGCCGGTCAAATTGTACTCGCAACTCGGACAGCGCAGCTGCGAATCCACGACAGATGCGACCGGCGATGGTTCAGAAGCTTCCAGTGCCATGTAGGGCAGCATATCCCCCACCCCTTGCAAAGCCAAGGAATGGGGCACCCGCGCTTGGGCACGAGAGCCGGCCGTGCGAGGAATTGTTCGTCACGGACGGCATCTTGCGGTAGAACAGACTGGATGGTCACGAGTGTTCGAGATATCCAGACCGACCAGTTGGGTGCATTCTGCCGACGTGAGCGAATCTCTCGGCTGGCGGTGTTCGGCTCGGTGCCACGGCGATTGCCGCGAAGACAGCGACCTGGATCGAACCGGACAGGCGGGTTGGGCTGATGACGCTGGCCGGCATCGAGGCGGATCTGTCGGATATGCTCGGTCGAAAAGTCGATCTGAACACGCCGGGATCGTTGAGCTCATATTTCAGAGACAAGGTCTTGCAAGAGGCTGTGAACCTCTATGGCGCAGCATGACGATCTCATAAGCCTGCGGCAAATGCTTGATTACTCTCGCGAAGCCGTCAGCCTCCTCGGCGGTCGGACGCGAGAGTCCTTTAGCCAAGACAGAGTTCTGCAGCTTGCGTTGACCCGTTTGTTGGAGGTGGTTGGCGAGGCGGCTACACGCGTCTCGCAGACGGGCAAAGAACGCTTGCTGGCATCCCGTGGCGACGCGTGGTCGGAATGCGCAACCGTTTGATACATGGCTATGACTCCGTCGATCTGGATGTGCTTTGGGATACCATCTTCTTTGACTTGCCTTCGCTGATTGTTGCACTCGCGCAGACTCTGGAATCAGAAACGCCGGAGTGAGCCCCAAGACGAAGACAAGACTGTCTACACCGCCGAGATTGGCGCACCTTCAAGGGGCAGCCAGCTCTTTGGCGTTCTTCAATCTGCGATATTCGGCGTAGTCTGCGGATACTCGTTCGTGTGCGCACGGCCTTATCTTGCACAGAACACGTACCTGCCAGCCTTGTTGAGCTTGTACGCGTTCGCAGCCTGCTCAGTCGGAGCAGCGGGGGACTTGGTTAACTGGATGCGTTTGCCGGCCATCGAGGGAGGCGGGATGACTTCGGCGGTCACGTTCGCAGGAATCTCCACCTCCAGCCGGAACTGTTGCGGATCGTAGTAGACCCAGACCGGCCCCTTGGGCGTGGCCGTCCAGCCGGATATGTAGGGCAGATTGCCATTGTCAGGGGCGATGCGGAGTTGGCGGCCGCCAGGGGTGGCAATGCGCACGCCAAGCAGCGAATCGTGGAGCCACAGTAACGGCACTGAGCCCCAGCCATGGGAGCCGGTTTCATCCGCGGGCTGGGCGGTATCCTTCTCGCCCGGCTTGAGGTGTAGATCCTCGCGGCTGACCCAATACTCCGGCAGCGGGCCACCAAACGGTCCCTGCAGTACCAGCGGCACGGGGTTGCGCGGATTCGCCGGCAGGTAGGGCGAGTATCGCTCGATCAGGTGTGCGACGGCACGCGCAGTCAGGCCGGTATCCGACAAAGCTCGCAGTACGCGGTAGCCGTAAGTCGGGTTGTTCCATCGCGTTACGCCCGCAGGCGGTGTGCCGACCGGCGGTGGGAATGCGTAGTTCAGATCGGCAACCGCTTCATCGTGGGTGAGCAGCCGACTGATGATCGCGACGGTCTGGCCCGCCTGGCTGTAGCCGCGGTCGAGCTTGTCGTTCTTCGGATCGTACACGTCGGCGACGTGCGCAGGAACCTTGCCCACAGCCGGCACCAGGTGGAACTTGCGGAACGCCTCGGCCATCTTATCGGCTGCCGCAAACCAGCCCGCAGCCAGTTTCCTCTCGCCGGCGGCCTCGGCCAGTTCGGCCGACCAGCGCAGACGCTCGATCATCCACGGGGTTACCACGCCGCTCGATTGACCCGGCCGCGGATGCAAGCCAACTCGCAAGTCGGCCAGCACGCGCTCGGACATCCACAGGCCATCTCGCTGCAGATGCGCGAGCGCGCCGGTCCAGTATCGGGCAAGCTGATCCATATATGGCCGCACGTCCTCGATGTTGCCGCTCCACATGTACTGGTCGTGGAGCATGGCCACCCATTGCACGCTCCAATCGTACGGTGCCGGATAGGCGGGGTAGTTGCTGGGGGCGAACGGATGCAGATTGCCATCCTTGCCCTGGCTCTGGGCCAGCGTGCGGATCATCAGTTTGCGAAGCCGATCGTCGCCAAACCAACGCTCGGCGAGAACCGCACGCGGGCGAGCGTCCTCGATCCACTGGCCGTCCTCGCGGCCGGGGGTATCGACGTACGTGTCGCTCATGGTCACTTCGGCGTGCGTCAGGCAGAGCTCTACGATCTGCTGAATGCGTTTGTCGCCGCAGTCAAACGTGCCGATGTGCCGTACCGGGTATTGCGAGCGCACAATGCCCACGCTGTTGAGGGTGATCGTACCGTTTGTGGGGAAGTGGATGTGCAGAGTCATCCAGCGTGCGGTGCGCTCGTCGGGCAGTTCGACGGACTGCGAGCCAGTGCGTGTAATATATCTGTCGCCGTAGCCCGGTCCGACCACGCCGGCAGGGTTGATCCAGCCGTTGGGCAGCACGTGTTGGTCGCCGCTGTACTGAGCGATGGCGAGCTCGCAGTAGCCGAAATCGATCCACGCACCAGCCGGCGCGTTCTGAAGGGTCACAAACGGATAGCCGTGCACTGGTCGCTGGAAGTCAAGCGTAACGTACTTGGTTTCGCCGGCTTTTCCGGTAATTTCGAGCGGTCTACCCGCGATCAGCTTCGCCGCGGCTGCGGTTAGCGATTTGCTCGGCTCGCACTTGGAAGCCTTGATGCGGTTGGCCATGGTGAAGGGGTCTTCGGGTACGGGTTGCGTGGTCGGACCGTCGAAACGGGCATCGCCGGCAGCAAGAACCGAGCCCGGCGGGACGGGGAACTCGCGTTGGCCCGGGGTCTCGACGTCAGTAGGCGTCGCCGGCCACGGACCGTCCGTAACTACGTGGGCATGCTGCCAAGTGCTGTCGTCGAATGCGGGATCATTTATGTCGCCGGCGAGCATCTTGCGACCGTCGATGATCTGCGGATAGCGAATGCGCGGATCGCCGATGACACCGACCACCTGCTTGCTGTGCGGCACGAACTGCGGGGCGGTGATGCATCGCCAGCTATCGTCGGTGTTGATCCAGGACGACGCGATCCACAGGCCGGCATGTTTGTTGGCGCTGCGTTGGAAGGCGATGATGTCGCCCCAGTTATGGTGCAGCACGACTACGACGTTCTTGCCCACGTGCAGATAAGGCCCGGCGTCGACGACCTCGGCGGTGATGAACTGCTCGTGATAGCGGGCGACCTTCCGGCGGAGAATATGACCGTTGATCCACAGGTGGGCGTTGCTGTCGGCAGCCATGTGCAGAGTGGCGTCGGCCGGCAGGGCATCGAGCTCGACCACCTTGCGGAAGTAGGTGAAGCGGTTCCGCGGAGCGGGGGCCGAAGAATCCGACCAGATCCACGCCGCCGACCCAGCCGCGGCAAATTGAGCCGCTCCCAGCACTACCGTCAAGCAAGCCGTCGCTGTAAGCTTCATGAGCCACATCCTTCGTTCAAGAGATAGTGCCCGCAGAGTAAGCGGAGTACCGAGGATTAGCAAACGCAGGCATTCAATCGGCAGTCGTGAATGCTGGGCGTGTTTTTTGGGGGGGTAGTGGTGTCTCGCTGATCCGGGTGGCCTCTATGGTTTGTTTCTCCAGGGGCGCTACCGCTGGACTAGAGATGATCAACCATGAAGAAACTATGAAAGCCGGGTCCATTGGAATAGACCCGGCTTTCGTAGTTTCTTTGTGGTACGAGGGTTTGAACTCCGACCCGATATTGGGCAAGACGGGCGCGTTACACGTTGAACCGGAAGTTAATGATGTCCCCGTCCTGCACGATGTAGTTCTTGCCTTCCAGCCGCACCTTGCCGGCCGCCTTGACACCCTTCATGTCGCCAGCGGCGAGCAGGTCGTCATAAGCGACCGTCTCGGCCCGGATGAATCCACGGGCGATATCGGTATGAATCTTGCCCGCAGCC
>JBJKSL010000152.1:0-8070 GCA_046704145.1 Phycisphaerae bacterium | reverse complement strand
ACATCCGCCCACGCGCGCTAGGCGACCTCGCCAAGCATCGCTTCCGTACGCCAACTCCCGCGGACAAGCAACAGGTCGGCGCCACACTGGCCTCTGCCGTGCTGGCCGCTCTCCGCACGCCCGGCAGAACTCTGCAACTGAACATCGACGCACGTACCGCCCGCGTGGACCTCGCCCGAGGTGAACCGCCAGCACGTTCAATGTTCGAGAAACTGGCCCAGGGCGACAACCACCGCGCTCGTGCCGCCCGCTACTGGCTGGACCGCTACGACAACGGTGGACCTGCCAAGCCCGCCAAGTCCTGGCCCGTCGGCGTCGTCCGCCTGGCCGATGATCAGTACCTCTGCTGGCTCGGCGGCGAACCCGTCGTGCAGTGGGCGTCACTCATGCAAAAATGGTTCACTGGCAAGCACGTGCTGACCATCGGCTACACGCAAGAAGTCTCCGGCTATCTGCCCGTCGATGAGATCCTCCCCGGCGGAGGCTACGAGGTGCTGGACTCCAACCGGTTCCGCGCCGACTTCCCCGGCCCACTGGCTCCCCGTCTTGACGAAACCATCCATCGCGCGATGGCCTCCCAACTGCGCGAGCTTGATCGCGATGTCCAAGCACAACCAGCCCCGTGACCAGCAAACGTCCGAAAACGCAAAACGCATGTAGCCCAGCCGCCCTCGACTGGGAATTCCGCACGTGTAGCCCAGCCGCCCTCGGCTGGGGATTTCGGCGCAACTCGCTCGTGCGGGTTCTCAATTGCTCGTGCGGGAATCCTTTCCCGCACGTCCTCTTCGCCGGAATCCTTTCCGGCGTCACATCTACGGCCCGGTTCTCAATGGATTTTGATAGAAACCGCCGCCCGCCGCGGGTAGAATGTCCCAAGAGGAGCGAGATTCGGAGGCATTCAGGGGGAAAGGCACGTGCAGGAACGCACGAAACTACGCATAGTCCGCCCGCCCGATCAAGGCATCGCAGAACGATCCACACGTCCGTTCACCGCCGACCAAAAACGCGAGCTCTTCAAAGGCTTGGTGGTCGCATCGCTGGACGGTGGCTTCCTGCGCTACTCCCGCCGACAGGAACTTATCGAGATCGGCCGCCGCTTGGGCTTCGGTGAGTTCGAAGCCTGTCTGCTCATCGCCGAGGCCCAATTCCGCTCGGGTGACATCGACCCCGTAGACGTCGGCCACTACTCCGATCTGCAGGAACCCCCAGCCGCCGCCGGCCTGCGCATCTCCACCCAGATCAGCCTGGCCTTGCTGGTGGCCTTTGCCGTAGACGTCGCCATCATCTCCTGGCTCTTCTGACCCCGCCGCCCCAACCATCCTTCATACCGATTACGGTTGAAACTCGTGCCCGCCGCGGCGTCCCAAACACCGTGCGTAATCGACTTATGGCACGTCGCCGCGCGCAAAAGGACGCGGATGCGTATCAGACCCGGGCTCTGCGAACCCGGTGCCTCAGTCACAGAACCTGCATGGGGGCCCCGTTGCCCCATCCCTTCGCATCTTGTTTGCGAAGAGGTGGGGGATATGCGGGAGGTTCGAGTCTCGCTGCAGAACAAGCAAAGCATGTCCGCCCCCCGTCGCGAAGCGCAAGGGATGGAGCCCCCGCACGGGCAAGCGCAATCGCTTGCCCGTGGCCACTAGGCAGACCACGCACGGACAACGCACCTACGCGACGCTCTTGTCGGATGCCGTAGGGCCGGCGTCGCTGAAGATTTGGCTGATGAGATCCACGATGCCGGAGGTGGGGGTAGTCTGGTCTGTGTGCGTCCCCGGATTGATGAATTCGCTCAGGGCATTGGCGACGACCTCGCGAAAGCCGCAAGCGCCTGAGTAAGTGGTGAGGCTCGCCAGGGCCAGAACAAATGCGATGACCCGTGCTGCCTGCCTGGTCTTGCTGCGATTCCTCATGGGGTTGTCCTCCGATCAGAAGCCACACGGATGCCTGTCGTCGACACGGACCTTGACCACGACCTTGGTGACCTCGGCCAGTTCGTCGGGCGAGCCGGGGGCCAGGCCGGGGGCGTGAATGTCCTGCGGGGTGAAGATGGCAAAATCGCCAGCAGCGAAGGTGAGCAGATCGCAGCCGGGCTCGTAGAAGACAACCTCTTTCTCGGCGTCGTAGGGCTTGGCAATCTTGGGAGCACGGTGGGGGTCGTGCAGGCTGTGATGGCCCATGCGTTCGAGGCCGGCAGCGACAAACTGCACGTCGATATATCGTCGATGCGACTCCCAGACGGCGTCGGCAAGTTGCTTGGGCATGTAGCGTTGCACCATGGCGAAAATCCGCTCGCCGTCTATCTCGTACTTGCCGGGGGCGACGTGGGCGAAGTCGGTTTCAGCGAGGTATCGCAGAGCCCGAGCGACACCCGGACCAAGCGGTGCGTGGGCTGCGGCGTTGGTGAGACGGTCTTTGATCATGCGTGCACGCTCTCTATGTACAGCATATCCCCATCCCTTCGCAAAAACGAAGGGATAGGGACACGCTTCTTTGCTGCTGGAGTGCCATTTGCTTGTGTGTGGGAATCCCACCTGCTGCTGCGGGAATCCCACCTGCTGAACCCCACCTGCTGCTGCGGGACTCCCGTCTGCTGCTGCGGAAATCCCGTCTGCTGGTGCGGGAATCCCTTCCCGCACCCACTCCGCCGGGAATCCTTTCCCGCGAGACAACTACGCGCGGGCACCGGCCTGCATCTTGCGGATCTCCTTGGGCACACCGGTGCGCGGATCCTCTTTGCCTTCATACTCCAGGGCGACATAGCCGCGGTAGCCGGTTTCGGTGAGGATCTTGAACACGCGGGCGTAGTCGATCGGCTCCTTGGTGCCGGGCTTCTTCTCGGAGGCGATGGCAATCTTGCACTGAGCGACCACGGCATAGGGGGCCAGCTTGCGGATGTGGTCGTACGGATTGGTTATGGGCTTACCATCGGGATACTTGAAGAAGTTGCCCGTGTCGAGGTTGGCCCCCAGCCACGGATGATTCACTCCCTCGATGATGCGGATGACGTCGTCAGCGCCCTCGGTCATGAAATGGTGATTCTCGATGGCCAGGAAGATGCCCCTCGTGCCGGCGTAATCGCAGCATCGTTTGAGCCCTTTGACCACCTGCTTGAAGGTCTGCTCGCGGGCCATCGCCTTGTTGGGCGAACCGGCGAAGACGCGCATGCAGGGGGCGCCAAGCTTGGCACCGATATCGACCCACTTCTTGACGTACTCGACCTGTGCGTCGAACTCGGGGCCGTCCGGCAGAGCGAAGTTGTCACGGATGGGCATGCCGCTGCAGGTCAGGCCGCGCAGGTAAATGTGTCGCTTGAGCTTGTAGACCCAGTCGTCGTCATCATTCAGGAAGTAGTATGACGTGGTCTCGATGGCGTCGAGCCCGAGGTCCGCACAGATATCAGTAATGTCGAAGAGCGACATCTTTCCCGGCTTGCCGGGCGTGTCCAGCAACTGCCGGTAGGAATAGGCCGACATGCTCAGCTTGAACTTCGCGGGCAGGTGCTTGCCGCGGTCGATGGGCGGAGGCAGCGGGCCCGCCAATGCGGTGGGCTCAGCGGCGGACAGATTACCCGCAAACAGCGCTGCTGCTGCGGTGGATGCGCCAGCCATGAGAAGGCTGCGGCGCGATGGCCTGGTTTCGTTCATTAGTCGTACTCCCTCGAGGGTAAGAACAGTCACGTTGGGCACGGATTCTAACCTGTGCGGCGGCCGGGGGCAAAGCGAGCACGCTGAACGGCCGAGACGGAGTGCTTGCGGGTGGTGTTGAGAGGGTGGATTCCTTCGAATTCAGCGAAACTGCTCTACAGTTGCCAGCGTCGCAGGCGCTCTTACAATGCAGACCTTATAAGCGAAATCTACATGGGAACGGGAGAACAATCATGATCAGACAGCGGGCGCGTGCGATTGTGACGGTTGTGGCGGCAGTTGCGATCACCTCGACGGCAATGGCAGCATCGGGTGGATTCGACACTTCCCGTATGGTCTGGGCGGATCGAGCCATCAACAAGGCCATCGAGCAGGGCAAGTGCCCGGGCGCAGTGCTGCTGGTCGGGCGGGGCGATGACATCGTGTACCGCAAGGCCTACGGCAACCGTGCCGTGCTGCCCGAGAAGGTGCCTATGACGGTGGACACGGTCTTCGACCTGGCATCGGTCTCGAAGCTGGTGGGCTGTGCGACCTCGATCATGCTGCTGGCGGAGCGCGGGCAGATCTGCCTGACCGATCGTGTTTCCATGTACATGCCGGCCTTCGCCGCCAACGGCAAGGACTCGATCACCATCGAAGATCTGCTTCTGCATCGCAGCGGGCTGATCCCGGACAACACGCTGAAAGATTACAAAGACGGGCCGGCGCAGGCCGTGGAACGCATCATGGCCCTCAAACCGATATCGCAGCCGGGCATGGAGTTTGAGTACTCCGATCTGAACTTCATCGTGCTGGGCGAGTTGGTGCGGGTGGTCGACGGCCGGCCTCTGGATAAGTTTGCGAGGGAGGAGATCTTCGAGCCGCTGGGCATGAAGGATACCTGGTACAACCCGCCGGAGTCGCTCAAGTCGCGTTGTGCCCCCACGCAGCAGCGCAACGGCCACTGGATGATCGGCGAAGTGCACGATCCGCGGGCCTACGCCCTGGGTGGCGTGGCCGGTCATGCCGGCGTGTTCAGTACGGTCGACGATATGAGCCGCTGGTGCCGAATGATCCTGAATTTCGGTACGCTGGACGGCAAGCGAGTGCTGGGCGATACCACCGTGCGCGAGATGATTCGCGAGCGCGTGCTGGCCGACGGCTCGGGGGCGCGGGGCTACGGCTTTGATGTGGATACGGGTTACTCGCAGCCCCGCGGCAACTTCTTCGAGGCCGGCTCGACCTTCGGCCACACCGGCTTCACGGGGACGGCGCTGTGGATCGACCCGCGGCACGATGCCTACGCCATTTTGCTGACCAACCGCGTGCATCCGGACGGAAAGGGCGACGTATTGGAAATGCGCCGGCGGGTGGCCAACGTGATTGCCAGTGCCATTATTGAGACTCCAGAGCAGCATTACCTGCCGGCCCCCGTCCGCCAGCCCGTGCTCGAGGCGTTGCCGCGGATGCTGACGGCGGCGGCGTTTGCGGCCGGCCAATCCCCGGCGCGGACGACGAGCCACCGAACCAGAGGTGCTGCCCGGGCAGCTGCGGCTGAGCCGGATGTTATGCTAGGTATCGACGTGCTCGAGGCGGACGACTTCAAGGTGCTGGCCGGCCGGAACGTCGCGGTCATCACCAACCATACCGGCCGCGACCGCAACGGCAATCGTCTGATTCCCATGCTGGTCAAGTCGGGCAAGGTGCACGTGGTGTGCATCTTCTCTCCCGAGCACGGCCTGTACGGCAAGGTCGATGAACGAGTCGGCGATACCGTCGATCCGGAGACCGGCCTGAAGGTGTTCAGCTTGTACGGCAAGACGCGGCGGCCTACGCCGGAAATGCTGAAGGGCGTCGATACGCTGCTCTATGACATTCAGGATGTGGGGGCGAGGTTCTACACTTATCCGGCCACCATGGGCAACTGCATGGAGGAGGCCGCCAAGCACAACATCAAGGTCATCGTGCTGGATAGGCCCAATCCGATTACCGGCCTGCGGGTGGACGGACCCATCAGCGGCAACGAGCGACAGTTCACTGCATACGGCCCGATGCCCGTCATGCACGGTATGACCCTGGGCGAGTTGGCCCGCATGTGGAACAAAGAGTACGGCATCAACTGCGATTTGACCGTGGTGCCCGTCAAGGGCTGGAAGCGCAGCATGTGGTGGGATGAAACCGGGCTCACCTGGATCAATCCGTCGCCCAACATGCGGAACCTGACGCAGGCGGAGATCTACCCGGCGGTGTGCCTGCTGGAGGCGACCAACATGTCCGTTGGACGCGGAACGGATCAGCCGTTCGAGTTCTGCGGGGCACCGTGGGTCGAGGGTCGCAAGTGGGCGGCTGCGTTGAACGCGGCAGGGCTGCCGGGCGTGCGGTTTGTACCCATCGAGTTTACGCCGGCTGCCGGCAGCAAGTTGGGCGGACAGGCCTGCCAGGGCGTGTACACTGTGCTGACCGATCGCGATGCCTTCGAACCCGTGCAGACGGGACTGACCATGGCCTGGACGCTCGAAAAGTTGTTCGGCGACAAGTTCGAGGTGGACAAGGTCAACAACCTGCTGGCGAACAAGGACGTGCTGGAGGCTATGAAGACCACAGACGATCCTGCGAAACTGCCGGCAATGTGGGCCCAACCGCTGGCGCAGTTCAAGCAGGTGCGCGAAAAGTACTTGATGTACAAGTGATCTAGAGGCTTATTCGCGATTACGCGGCATCCTTTCTTAGGACCACGTCAACATGTTGACGCACATTGATTTGGGAGATTCAGGATGAGGATTACCTGTCGGATTGTAACTCTTGCTGTTGTTTCTGTTGCGACGGTCATGGCCGGCTGTTCCACCAGTAATGGATGGCTGAGCCGCGGTCAGGACCCGGCTGAGCCCATGCTGGTGTGTCGGCTGGCTAATTATGGTGCTTATCAGAAGGATGGGTACGCGCACCTGCAGTCTATCGGCGTCAAGCACGTGTTTATCAATGTGCCGGCGCCGGATCAGGTGGAGTCCGTGCAGAAGGAACTCGCGAAGTACGGCCTGGATGTGGTGGTCATGCGTGGCAACACGGATCTGGCCAAGGATTCGTGCGTGGACGAGTTGGCCGAGCAGTTGGTGACCTGCCACAAGATGAATGTGCACTACATGTTCCTGTCGGCCAAGCGGCACGACGCGTCTAAGGAGGTAGTATTCGATCGGCTGCGCCGTGCGGGAGATGTTGCCCGCAAGAACGACGTTACTATCGTGCTGGAGACGCATCCGGAGTTGGGCACGAACGGTGATGTGCATGTCGAGACTATGCGGGCGATCGACAATCCCAACGTGCGAGTGAATTTCGATACTGGCAACATCACCTATTACAACAAGGGCGCTGACGCAGTGGCGGAGTTGAAGAAGGTACTGCCCTACCTGGCGACGGTGGAAATCAAGGATCACAACTGCCAGTTCGAGACGTGGAACTTCCCGGCACTCGGCCAGGGCAAGGTTAACATCCCCGGCGTGCTGGCGGTGCTGAAGAAGCACGGTTATCGCGGGCCGGTGACCATCGAGATTGAGGGCATCAAAGGGCAGGAGCGCTCGGAAGCACAGATCAAGCAGGACATCGCCGAATCTGTGTCGTATCTTCGTTCGTTGGAGGCATTTCGTTGATTGGCTACTCAGCTGAGAGTGAGGTTCACATGGCAGAGAAGAAAGGGCTTTCGCGGCGTCGTTTTTTAGGCACTGGTGTCGCTGCCGGTTCGGCGGTGCTGATAACATCGAAAAAGGGCTTGGCTGCCGAGGCGGGCAAGGATGACATTCGGTGCGGGTTCATCGGCATCGGCGGACGTGGCTCCGGCCTGTTGAGGGCGATCAACAAGTCGCCGGGAGTGCGGGTGACCGCCCTCTGCGACACGAACGAAGAGCACCTCGCGCGGGCGGCCAAGATGGTGGCGGCCGATGAGCCGAAGACCTTCAAGGACTACCGCGAGTTGATCAAGTTTCCCGAGCTCGACGCGATCTTCATCGCCACTCCGTGCTTCCTGCATGCAGAGATGGCCATGGCGGTGCTCGCCTCGGGGCGAAACTGCTACTGCGAAAAGCCGATGGCCATTAACGTGAAGGATCTCAACGCGGTGTACGATGCGACCAAGCGTGCCAAGGGTATCTTCCAGATCGGCACGCAGTTGCGGTACGCCAGCCCCTGGAAGCCAGCCATCGAGACCATCACCTCGGGCAAGGTAGGCAAACCCATTCTGCTGCGCGGCTATCGCAACAACGCGTGCGACTTCCCGGGCAACGGCTGGTTCATCGATCCGGTCAAGTCCGGCGACGTGATGCTCGAGCAGGCCGTCCACGAGTTTGACATCTTCAACGCCATCATGGGCGGTGTCCCCAAGAAGGCGGCGGCGTTCGGTGGGCAGGCCATGCGTAAGAGCCTGGCCCCGATGCACGACTTCTTCACCCTCTCGATG
>JBJKSL010000151.1:0-4269 GCA_046704145.1 Phycisphaerae bacterium | reverse complement strand
GACCAGATCGCTAGGCGGCTCACCATCGTCGTAATCACGCGAGGTATACAAGACGCGTTCAGGCGGATCTTGCATGGCCAGGCAACGCTCGACCTGCCGTGCCTGCAGTTGCAGGGCCAGCGATACGATGTTCGCCTCGCGACCGATGAGCACGGCCTTGTCGGCCACAAGCTGCTGAAGTTGCTGACGAACCAGGCTGGTCAACGTCTGGCGAGCCTGATCGCCAAGCGTCTGGCCAAGTTTTGCCGTGGTCCGATTGGCCAGCGAAGTGATGGTCATCAGCGGGGCAAGCGCAATCGCGAGCAGCAGGAACAGCAGTTTCCAGCGGATCGACATTGGGGCTCCAGCTATCCGGCGGAGCCGGCCGGCTGAGTGGTGACGGGCGCGGCGAGAATCTCACCCGAGCCATAGCGATCGAGGATGTGCGAGAGAATCTCGCTCTCCATCCAGCCGTCCCGCCCCAGCGGAATCCATCGCGAGGTTTCGGCCTGTTTGGCCATGCGACCGCCGGTCGTGGGGGCGGTGTTGCCGTAAAGGCGTAGAACGGCCGCGGGGTTGTCGACCTGCCGCGGTTCGAGTGAGTACTTGGACCGCTCGACTTCGACCGACACCTGGTAGGTCGGCTTGGCGATTGGCGTGATTTTTACCGTGGCCTGCCGGCGGATGGGATGCAGGTTGGCCTCCCACCAGGCGTAGGCGGGCTGAGGCTGCGGCCGCCACAACTCAAACCAGGCGGCGGAGGTCTCCGGCCGCGTGACGATGATGCCGTCCGCACGGTCTTGGCGATCCGGCGGGAGGTAGTAGCGGCGCAGGGTTTTGTCGGTCGCGGCCCAGAGGGCGTCGTACGCCTCGGGTGATTCGATGGTAACCCGGGCGACGGTGGGCATCGTCGGCTCGGCCGGCGGCTGGCAGCCCACCAGCAGCGGACCCAGCACAGTCGCCAAGAGCACCGCGATTCCAGTATTGGTAAGTCGGCCCAGCATGCCCGGCTGTTATACCCGCCGCCGCCCGGTTTGCCAATGCGGGGGGTGCTGACAGCCCACAACTTACAGTAGAGCGGCGGGATTCAGGCTGAAGTGGTCGGCGAGTATGCGGATATGGGCTTTGCTCAGTTCGCGCTCGCCGTTGAGGATCCGATGGCCGAGGCTACGGTCGCCGAGGAGGCGTCCCAGATCGGACTCGCTCATGGCGTGCTCGTCCATAAGGCTGCGCAATAGTTCCACGGGCGTCATGTTCGCCTCGTCGATGGCGTGGTGGCAAGCCTCGTACTTCTCCACGAAGGTGGTGATGGCCTCAAAGTAGTCTTCCTGATCGGCGTTCATTTTGAAGCCCGCCATGGCGTCCAGCACCGCCAGAGCGTTGCGGTAGTCCACGTCGTCATGCAAGGGGCGGGGCGTGAGCAGGCCAACCAGTTCCGCGTAGGTTTCCGGGATGTCGTCGTTCGTCAGTGTCCTGGTTTTCATAACTGCTCCTTCCAGGCGTTGCGATCATATTCTTTGTGTGTGAGGATCATCAGGGTGTAGACGATCTGCGTCTTGCAGTGCACGGCCGCGATCAGCCGATACCGATTGTGAGCTATATTGAAAACTACCACCGACCGCCCGCTCGCAACGATCACGGCATCTGAACTCGGAATTGTCTTGTGAACATCAGCAAAGCTGCGCCACTGTGACGCCCTGGCCTGCTGTGCCCACGCGCGCAAAGACGCCTCTGCTTCAGCGTGTGCCTGCCAGAATTCTTTCAGCATGCTCGTCTTGATGATCCGCATCCATACATGATTATTGGGGGGCGTTGACGAAATGTCAACGGGGCAGGTGCATGCGGAAGGGGTGCATCCGTCGACCGGTGTCACCCGACCGCCTGGTTTTACAAGGCTCGCAGGCACCGGCGTCACAGACGCCGGCTCTGAAAAACCAGAGGAGAACAGGCACCGGCGTGACCGCCTTAACCGGAATTGGTGTTGCCACGGACTCCGACTCTGAAGAATTACAGGAGAAATGGTCACGCACCGGTTGACGGCGCGGGCTGGCAGTGGGGGCAGATGTAGGTGCCTCGGCCGGCGACGACCAGCCGTTCGATGGGGTGGCCGCACTTGCGGCAGGGTTGGCCGGCCCGGCCGTAGACTCTGTGTTGCAACTGAAAACTACCTCGGCCGTTGTCCGCGTCGCGGTAGTCGCTGATGCTCGAGCCGCCGGCGCGGATGGCCTCGTTCAGCACGCGTCGCATGGCCCCGTGCAGACAGCGGACCGTCTCGGGCGAGAGGTCGGCCGCACCGGTCAGCGGGTGAATGCCGCAACGATGGAGCATCTCGTCGCAGTAGATGTTGCCGATGCCGCTGATAGGCTCCTGGTCGAGCAGCAGTGCCTTGATCTGCCGCCGACGGTCCAACAGCTTTCGCAACTCAGGCAGGGTGAGCGTGAGCGGATCGGCTGCGATCGGTGGCAGGCGACGCCCCTTCCAACGCCGACCTTTGTCGCCTTCGGCCGCCACCAGCCAGATGCCGCCGAAGCGCCGCGGGTCGCAGAAACGCAGTTCCGAGCCGCCGTCCGAAAACGTGATCCGCAGATGCGTGTGCCGTTCGACAGGGGTGTCGGGGTCGACAGCCACCAGTCGCCCGGTCATGCCGAGATGCACGAACATGGTTGGAGGCGGCGTGCCCCCCTCATTGCGGAAGGTCAGCTTGATCTGTTTGCCCGCACGTCGCACGTCCTCGACGCGCCGGCCGACGAGCCCCGACATCTGCCCGCCGTTGCCATGCAGCATGTCCGGTCGCTTGAGGCGGACGGTCTGCATCACCCGCCCGGTGATACGGCGAGCAACGCCACGAGCAACAGTCTCGACTTCGGGCAACTCAGGCATGAAGAAATACCGCGACACTGGGTAACGGACACGCCAGGGTCTTCATCCCCTGTAAAGGTTTCACGAACACCCCGCAACCCTTTCAGGGTTGAAGCTTCGTTTGGGGCCTGCTTTCCCAGGGTACGCTGCGCGACCGTGGGCTATGTTGTGGAACCGCGTTGCGGTTCGCGCTAGCCGGAGCTAGAAGCCGGTTCCACACGGTGCTGCCAGACCGGCTGGCCGGTTCCACACGGTTTGGCCGCCTACGTCCATTGATCACCCTTCGGCGGTGGCGGCCTGCGTGGCCGGTGCTGATTGGGTGGCCCGCGTGGTAGGTGGCGGGCCGAGCACTGTGTTCACTGCCTTGTCGATCTCGCCGGCGAAGTCAGCCTGATAGGCGACTGCGGGAATCTCAGCCTGCTCCACCGCGGTTCGCATCGCGTCGATGAACGGTTTGAGATCGGCCTCGCTGATCGCCGGCCGCGATGTTTGGCCCGAGCGATGATGATTTCGATCCGGATCGTGCACCAGCGACATCACCTGGCTGACTTGATGAGGCGGAATCGCGTTTTCGGCGATGCCCCTTTCGAAGCGGTCGAACAGCAGTATGGTTTGTGCCCGCTCGGCATCCATGCTTGGGTGCGCGATGCTGTATTGGTAGCGCATGCTCTCGACTGAAACGAGCTTGAAGAACGGGCCTTTGTCCAACTGACTGATGATGGTCGTGAACTGCGTATAGCTCATGCGGCCATCGTGATAGGCATCGGCCACGCGATTGAGATTTTGCTTGATAAGCGTCTTCTGGTCCGCGGGCAGGTTGCTCTGTTCCACGACCGTGACAGCGGGGCCCTTGATCAACGCTGCTGTCCAACTCCGGAAGTTGTACGCGACATATGTGACCAGACCGCCGCAGATCAGAATCATGACCAGCAGAATGGTGCCGATGATCTTCAACACCGGGATGCGGCGACGTTGGGGAAGCGGCGGAGGATACGAGGGATACGGATTGTCCGACATAGTTCACCTGTTTACGATTCTACCCGCGCGGGAGCAAAGATGCTCGCGCCGGCCTTGCGAGAGACTGCGTGACAGCTTCGGCGGTCCGAAGAGAGGGGTCGGGCTCCTCTTTGCCTGCCAGCATCGTCCGCGCGCATTGTTCCTGCAGAGGCAGCGGTGCCCACATGAACCCAATCAAGCTTGAGGCAAAAAGGACCCAGACCCCGGCAAGCCGAAGCTGTCACGCACCCCTTGCGAGACGGCCGGCACCGTCCTATGGTGTGGTCCGGTAGTGAGCGCCGAAGTTGGTCGGCGGTCCTGGTTCTTTACGTGGAGTTTCCGCGTTGGCCGTCCGCGACCTTGCTGACCAATACTTAAACCGCTCGTACAACACGGTGCGGGGGATTCCTCAGGACCACCTGCGTGTGTGCTTTG
>JBJKSL010000150.1:0-3352 GCA_046704145.1 Phycisphaerae bacterium | reverse complement strand
GTCATACGGTGCTTGACGTACTCCTTGACGTCTTCCTCGGTGAGGCGTGCACCCGGCTTGACGGCGGCCACCTCGTGGAGATCCACGCCTAATTCGCGAGCCAGCCGTCGAGTCGCCGGCCCTGCGGGCACGAGGGCGGCCTCGGATGTGACTGGTGGGGCTTGCGGTGCGGCGGCTGGTGCGGCCACCTTCGCTTCCGCTTTAGCGATGGGAGCCGCGACGGGAGCTTCCGCTTGCGGCTGGAAGAGCTCTTTCGACGGGGCTTGAGGCTCCGAAGGCACAGACGGTGCAGCAGGCGCTGCTGGCGCGGCTTTTGCTTCGCCGGCTGCGGGGGCCGCCGGTGCCGCTTGAGTATCGACGGTCACCAGCGTCTGGCCGACCTTGATCTTGTCGCCCTGCTTGACGTGAACCTTGGTGATGCGGCCGCCGAGCGAGCATGGCACCTCGACGACGGCTTTCTCCGTCTCGATTTCGATGACGGATTGCTCGGGCTTGATGGTATCACCCTCGGCCACGAGCACCTGCACCACATCGCCGTACTCGACACCCTCGCCGAGGTCTGGAAGCTTGAAGTCCTCTGCCACGATTGGCCACCCTTCCCAGTTAGGTGCGTTCCTTGGAAGTCCATGGCCAGGCCTGCCATGGATTTCGTTTAAGTGTTTCTCACGTGTTTCCGCGCCTTCATCACGCCAGCATTGGATCCAGGGTATCCGCGCTAACGCCCAGATCCTTAATGGCCTGCTCGACGGTCGCACTGTCCAGCTCGCCGCGTTTGGCGAGAGCATACAACGCCGCGACAACAATGTGCTCGGCGTCGACCTCGAAGTGCCGACGCAACGCGGCACGGGTCTCGCTGCGGCCGAAGCCGTCAGTCCCGAGCGTGGTCAGTCCGCCCGGCACCCACTTGGCGATCTGGTCGGGGACGGCCTTCATGTAGTCGCTCGACGCGATGAAGGGGCCCGTCTCTTTCTCCAATACCTGCTGCAAGTAGGATTTTCGCGGCGGCTGGCCGGGGTGGAGCATGTTCCATCGCTCGGCCTCCAGACAGTCCCGCCGCAACTCGTTGTAACTGGTCGCACTCCACACATCGGCGGCCACTCCGTATTTTTCGACCAGAATGTCCGCCGCCCGCAGTGCTTCCCGCAGAATCGTGCCACTGCCGAAGAGATTGACTTTGTGAGCCGCATTTTCGACACTGAAGGAACGGTACTTGTAGAGCCCCTTGAGGATGCCTTCCTCCACGCCCTTCGGCATTGGCGGCTGCTGATAGTTCTCGTTGTAGATGGTCAGGTAATAGAAGCCGGTGCGCTGATCCTCGTACATGTACTTGATGCCGTCGCGAACGATGGTGGCAACCTCGAAGGCGAAAGCAGGGTCGTATGCTCGGACGAATGGATACGCGGAGGCAAGCAGGTGGCTGTGGCCGTCCTCATGTTGGAGACCCTCGCCGTTGATCGTTGTGCGACCGGCAGTGCCGCCGACCATGAATCCGCGGGTGCGCATCTCGCACGCGGCCCAGATCAAATCGCCGATCCGCTGGAAGCCGAACATCGAGTAGTAAATGAAGAACGGGATGATGTTCACGCCGTGCGTCGCGTAGGCAGTGCCAGCCGCGATGAACGAACACATCGCACCCGCTTCCGTGATGCCTTCTTCCAGGATCTGGCCGTCCTTGCTCTCGCGATAGTAGAGCAGGGTTTCGCGGTCGACGGGCTCGTAGAGCTGGCCCTTGCTGGAGTAGATGCCGCACTGACGGAAGAGCGGCTCGAGGCCGAAGGTACGCGACTCATCGGGGATGATGGGCACGATCAGTTGCCCGATTTCCTTGTCCTTCAGCAGTTTGGCGAACATGCGGGCGAAGGCCATCATGGTAGAGGCTTCGCGTTCGCCGGTGCCCTCGAAAAACTCGTGGAACAGCTCGTTATCAGGCGTTTTGAGCGCCTTGACGTCGACTCTGCGTTCGGGCACGAAGCCGCCGAGAGCCTCGCGCCGCTTGCGGAGGTACTGCATCTCCGGGCTGTTCTCCGGCGGCTTGTAGAACGGAGCCTGCGAGACCTCGCTGTCGCTGATGGGGATGCCGAACCGCGAACGGAACTGGGCCAGTTCGACCTCGTTGAGTTTTTTCTGCTGATGGGTGATGTTCTTGCCTTCGCCGGCCTCGCCGAGGCCGTAGCCCTTGATAGTCTTGGCCAGGATCACCGTGGGTGCGCCCTTGAACGAGGTCGCAGCCTTGTAGGCGGCGTAAACCTTTTCGGGGTCGTGGCCGCCCCGCCGCAACCTGGCGATATGCTCGTCGGACATGTCCGCGACCATGGCCGCGAGTTGCGGGTACTTGCCGAAGAAGTGCTCGCGGATGTACGCTCCGTCTGAGACGGAGTACTTCTGGTAGTCGCCATCCACGGCCTCTTCCATACGCCGGACCAGGCAGCCGTCCTCGTCGCGTTGCAGGAGCGGGTCCCAGTCCTCGCCCCAGATGACCTTGATCACATTCCAACCGGCACCGCGGAAGGCGGCCTCCAGTTCCTGAATGATCTTGCCGTTGCCGCGGACGGGCCCGTCCAGGCGTTGCAGGTTGCAGTTGACCACCCAGGTGAGATTGTCCAGATGCTCGCGCGATGCCAGAGTAATGGCCCCGAGCGTCTCAGGCTCGTCGGCCTCACCGTCGCCCAGGAAGGCCCACACTCGGCAGGAGTCGGTATCGATCAGGCCGCGATGCTGCAGGTAGCGGTAGAAGCGGGCCTGGTAAATGCTCATGATCGGCCCGAGGCCCATCGAAACCGTGGGAAACTGCCAGAAATCGGGCATGAGCCAAGGGTGCGGATAAGACGCCAAACCGCCGCCGGGCTCAAGCTCCCGCCGGAAGTTGGCCAGGCGTTCCTGCGAGATGCGGCCTTCGAGAAAAGCCCGGGCGTAGATGCCGGGGGCCGCGTGGCCCTGGAAGTAGATCTGGTCGCCGCAGTGGCCGTCGTGAGGGGCCTTGAAAAAGTGGTGGAAGCCCACCTGGTAGAGGGTCGCCGCAGAGGCATAGGTCGAAATATGGCCGCCGATGCCCGGCGATTCCCGGTTGGCCCGCACGACCATGGCCATGGCGTTCCAGCGGATAATACTCTTGATACGCCGCTCGATTTCGCGGTCGCCGGGGTACGGCGGCTGCTGCGAAGCGGGAATGGTGTTGATGTAAGGCGTGGCCACGGTATAGGGCACGTTAACGCCCCGCCGGCGAAGTTCAGTCTGTAGCTCCTGAACGATGGCCAGAGCCTGCTGAGGGCCCTTGGACTTGAGGACGTACTCCAGCGATTCGAGCCACTCGCGAGTCTCCTCGTCCACGTGGTGCGGCATAACGTAAGTATCC
>JBJKSL010000149.1:0-6319 GCA_046704145.1 Phycisphaerae bacterium | reverse complement strand
CACCACCTTGGCCCGGTCCAGGATCGGCCGCGTATCCATGGTGTCGGGGGCAGTTATGGTACGGCCACGCCATTTTCCTGCAACGATCCGCATAGCTTGTAATACCAATCGCTCTTGGAACTTGTGCCCGCGGCGGCGGCCCTAGCACTATCCAGAAGCAACTTACGTGCCGTCCGCCGCGCGCACCAACACGAGCACGTATAAGTATAGCCAGAATCGCCCACTCGCATAAGGTTGCTGATCGTTCGCTTCGCTCATAAAATCGCGACAGTGACGCAGGAGAGACGGTGACTGTACACTCGTCTCGGCATGGAGGCCTGCAGAAAGGATTTCTTGTGAAACTGCCCATAGCCAAGAACGTCGACAGCCTCTGCGACCAGTGCGTGGCGCTGTGCTGCCGATACTTCGCGTTCGAGATCGAAAAACCGGAGAGCAAACGCGATTTCGAGGACCTTCGCTGGTACCTCTACCACGAGGACAACATCGTCTTCGTGGAGGACGCCCGCTGGTACATCCAGATCAATCGGCCGTGCAAGGCCTTGCTGCCGGACAACCGCTGCGGCGTGTATGAGAACCGCCCGGCCATCTGCCGCGAGTACACCACCAAGAACTGCGACTGGCATGGCGACGACTACGAGTACGATCATCTGTTCACCGAGCCAGAGCAAATCGAGCGATTCGGCAAGGAGCACCTGGCCGAGAAACGCAAACGCCGGCGTAAGGCGGCGGCCAAGACAGGTCGCAAGAAGACCAAGACAGGCACCAGCCGCAAGCGAGTCTCCCGCGGTCGGGCGGCGTTACCCATCAAACTACTTAAATCGGCGTAATGAGAACGAACCAAAGAGGCCCCGAGACACAGAGAATAGTCACGCCAGTTTTTCTGGCTCACAGCTCAAAGCTCATAGCCAAAAGCTTTCTTCCATGAACTTCCAGGCACCCAAAGGCACGCGTGATTTCTATCCCGAGGACATGGCCGTCCGCAATTGGATTATGGACGCATGGCGACGCGTTTCGCTGCGCAACGGCTTCGCGGAATACGATGGCCCCATATTCGAGTTGCTCGACTTGTACCGGGCCAAGAGCGGCGAGGGCATCGTTTCGGAACTGTTCCATTTCGAGGACCGCGGCGGTCGTGAACTGGCCATCCGTCCGGAGATGACGCCCACCCTCGCCCGCATGGTCGGGTCGCGGGCGAACAGCCTGTCCCGGCCGATCAAGTGGTTCAGCATGCCGCGGCTGTGCCGGGCCGAGCGGCCGCAACGAGGCCGTCTGCGGGAGTTCTTCCAGTGGAACATCGACGTTCTCGGCCTGGACGACAGCGTCGCCGATGCCGAGTGCATCTTCGTGGCCGTGGACTTCTTCCGCGAGGTCGGACTCACGCCCGCGGACATGGTGATGAAGATCAACTCGCGGTCGCTACTGGCGTCACTGCTGGCCGCTCACGGATTCGAGGCCGATCGGCATACTGACATTTATGCGACGCTCGACAAACGCGACAAGCTGCCGGGCGACGTGTTTGCCGAATCGGTACAGAAGATCACGCGTTCAGCCGAAGAGCAGGCCACGCTGATGTCCATCGCGGCTGCGGCTGGCAAGGCTGGGCTGTCGGACTTGGCGACGCTGGCTACCGGCAACGAGACTGCCGAGCGAGAAGTTGCCCGGCTGCAAGAGCTGTTTTCGTTGCTGAGCGAGATGGGCATCGGCGAGTACTGCGCGTTCGACATGGGCGTGGTACGCGGACTGGCATACTACACCGGGGTAGTATTTGAGGCGTTCGGCAAGGGCCAGATGCAGCGGGCCATCTGCGGCGGGGGGCGGTACGACCAGTTGTGCGAGGTACTGGGCGGCCCGGCCATGACCGGCGTCGGCTTCGGCACATCGGACGTGGTGATCGAGGTGGTGTTGCGCGAACTGGGCAAGCTGCCCACCGTGCTGGCCGAGCCGCCGGGGAGCGATGTGTTCCTGATCGACGCTGCGCCGGAGTTCTTCCCAACGGTGCTGGCACTGGCTGCTCGACTGCGTCAGGCCGGCCGCCGGGCGGAGTTCAACTACAAGCGGCAGTCGATCGGCAAGCAATTCAAGGCCGCCTCCGCCAGCAGAGCGGCTCGCGCGGTGATCGTCGGGCAGGAGTATGCCGAACGCCGCGCCGTCGTGGTCAAGGATCTGGCCACCGGACAGCAGAACGAGATGAGTGTGGATGCGTTTCTTGCCGCGATGGCTGGATAGCAATTCGAGGCTCGTGTCCACCTCACGGCGGCCGGGTGCCCCATCCCTTCCACTTTGGGAAGGGGTGGGAATTTGCAGCTAGCTTAAGTGGCATGTTGGCTCGAAAAGCATATACTCCACCGCTTGCCACGTGCAGGGTATTGGGCACCTTCTGCCGCGTTCAGAAGGACGCGAATGCGTATGAAAAGGCACCTCCATTACGAGTTGGCCTTTGAGGATTACCTCCTCTCCCGCGGTGTCCCCTATGTACCCGTGGACGAGACGCGGAAAGTCGCCTTCGCGGGCAGCAAGATCAAGTCCTTCGATTTCCTGGTCTATCCTTCTGAGAACTGCCATTGGATTGTCGATGTCAAAGGCCGCCGATTCCCATACGGCAAGGCGGGCGCTACGGGCGGAGGCTACTGGGAGAACTGGGTCACGCGGCAGGACATGGCGGGGCTCGCTGAATGGCAGACCGTCTTTGGCAGTGAGTTTGAAGCCCGCTTTGTCTTCGCCTACCACCTGCAGGGACCGGCCGACCGCTGGCCGGCGGGGCGGCCGCACTCCTTCCAGGGCGAACTCTACGCGTTCATGACGGTGGCTCTGGCCGACTACCAGCAGCATTGCCGCCAGCGCTCCGCAAGTTGGGACACGGTGGCCGTACCCCGCCAGACCTTCCGCGAGATCGTCAAACCCGTCGGCCTGCTGTGTGCTTCTGCAAGGCCAATCCCAGGCCAAGCTTGACGGACACTTCTTTTCACGCAAATATTATGTCACTCATGGAGGCAGCCCCTGGGGACATGACAGCCGTTTGGGTCGCACTGATCGGCCCGGAAGAAGAGGAAAACCTGGCTCTGCGGTATCTGGCCGCAGCACTGGGCCGGGCTGGTTTTGAAACCGCCATTATTCCCTTCAACTCGGCTGACGCCATGGGGTCTGTCCTACAGGCGACACTGGATTCTGCTCACAAAAAACCGCCAGTGCTGGTCGCCATCTCCCTGGCGTTTCAATGGCGTGCCAAGGACTGCCTCGCTCTGGCCATGGCCCTGCGCGAACGCAGCTACACCGGCCACATCACCACCGGGGGCCATTTCGGAACCTTCGCCGCTCGCGAACTGCTCCGGGACTTCGCCGAACTCGACAGCGTCTGCCTTTACGAGGCCGAGCGCACCATCGTCGACCTGGCCCGCACGGTGTCAGCGGGGGGCAGCATCGACTGCATCGCCGGACTGGCCTACCGCAAAGCCGACAGTGTGGTCCTCAACCCCCTCGACAACCAGCAGGACCTTCGGGACCTACCCTGGCCCGACCGCCGTGGCGAGCCGACGAACTGCCTGGGCCATCCCATGGCACCGCTCGTGAGCGGTCGCGGCTGCTATGCAAACTGCGCCTTCTGCTGTATCGCCGCCTGGCATGGCATGGCCGGTGGATCGCGGTTCAGGCTTCGGCCGGTCGACGACGTGGCCGACGAGATGTGCTGGCTCAACCGCCAACGCGGCATCGAGATCTTCATCTTTCACGACGACAACTTCTTCCTGCCCGGCCATCGCCAAAGCCTGGAGCGCATCACCACACTGGCCGACGCCCTCGACGCTCGCGACATCGGGCCGTTCGCGACCGTGGTCAAGGCCAGGCCTACGGATGTGACGCCTGAGATCTTCCAGGCCATGCGCGACCGCCTGGGCTGCATCCGTACGTTCCTGGGCATCGAAAATGCCTCCGAACAAGGCCTGCAAACGCTCCAACGCCGTGTCCGGGCGGATGAGAACCCGCGAGCCATGCAGGTACTCCGCGAGTTGGGCATCTGGATCTGCTTCAACATGCTGATCTTCGATCCGGACACCACCATCGAAAGCCTCGAGACCAACCTGAGCTTCGTCGAGCAGCAACCGGATTACCCGTTCAATTTCGGCCGCGTCGAGCTCTACGCCGGCACGCCGCTGCTGGCCCGCCTGCAGGAAGAGAAACGCTGCTGGGGCGATTATCTCGGCCACGATTACCGCATGGCCAGCCCGCAAATGGAGCAAATCTTCAGGATCGCGATGCAGTGCCTCCATCAGCGGGTCTTCGCCGGCGGGGCGCTGGCGAATCGACTGCAGGCCGTCCGATTAGAGGTCGAGGTCGCCCGGCGGTTTCACCCCGATATCTACCGCGAGTCATGGTTGCCCCGCGTGGCCGACCTGTGCAGTCGACTCGGCCGGGACTCGGCCGCCGGGCTGCGAGAGATCATCCAGTTCGTGTCCCGCGGCGGCAGAGACAGCCGACAGTTTGTAATGGATCTGTCCGCACGCTTGCGAGCCGTGGAGGATCAGGTCGGTCAGGCAGCTACCAGCCTGGAAAATGAAATGGCGAAGACTATAGGGGTGGACTGCTGGTCGGCAGGAGGCATATAGCCTCAATCAATCGAAAGAGGGAGCATACGACATGGGTACAGCAAATCAACCAGAAAGGCCGGACGACTCGGCCGCCAGTTCCCATACTGGATTCCGTTCGCCTCGCGAGCGGGTACGGGCTCACATGCGCGTGCTGCTTGGCCGAGCCGCGCTGGCGGGAGCGGGCTTGGCTTTGCCCAGCTGCATATTGCTTCCCGGAACCGTCTACGATTTGGCTCCGTACCCACAGACTGCCGACTGTGCTTCTGATGACTCCATCATGAGCGCAACCTACGGATACGCCTCCTGGCAGCAAACCCCGAGCGGGCTGGCGGCGTTTGTGCAGCTTTCTCTCTACGCGGACAATCTCCAGTTCGCCGGCGAAGTCTCCGTCGAAGGGGGCACTCTCTCCAGTCCCATTCTGGAGACTCAGGAGCTGACTGCAGTGCTCGTGCCCGATGATGGGGCCACCAGCGTTACCATCACCGTGCCCGTATCCTGCGGGGAGGCTAACCACACGCTCACAGCGACTCTGGATGTGAGTGCTGCCTCGCCCCAAGAGTCGGACTACGTGCCGCTGCAGATAGGCCTCCAGTGATCCTCATGGCCGACGAAGAAGCTGCAACACGACTACAAGAAAGGGCTGTCACGTGAATCCCGACAATCAAACGCCTCTACCGAATGAATCTGCAACATCGGGCAACTGCTGTATCCGTTCGCCTCGCGAGCGGGTGCGGGCTCACATGCGGACTCTCCTCGGCCGAGCCGCGCTGGCCGGGGCAGGAATTGCCGGCATGGGTTGCTTGTGCTGCGACCCCGCCCCATCTCCGCAGGTGGTGGATTGCTCTTCCAACCAAGCCATCCAGGACGCCGTCACTGGCTGGGCCTCATGGCAGGAGACACCAAACGGCTTGGCGGTTCTGCTTAACCTGTCGATCTACTTTGCAGAAAACCTGGAATTCGCGGACAACGCAACCGTCGAAGGCGGAACGCTGGTCGGCAGCGCACTGCTTCTTCAAGACGCCACGTTCGAACTCCAGCCCGACGACGGGGCGACCAGCATAACCCTGACCATCCCCATCTCCTGCGGCGAGGCAACCCACACGGTCTCGGCAGTGTTGGACGTCAGCGCCACACCGGAAGCACTCTCCTCGGTCCCCGTGGGGGTCACCGTACAGTAAACGACGCCAGCATAACTCGGGTGGGCTTTACCCTACAGCCGAGCGGGATATAATGGCCTCCGGCGTGGTTGAAGATGGGAGTCGCTCATGCGTTGGATCTACTGGATATTGGCTGTGCTGGTGACGACTGGTTCTGCCCTCGCTCAGGAAATGACCGCTGAAGCTCCTGGACGGGCCGGTCAGGATAAGTCCACGATCATTCAGTGGTTGATAGCGGCAGTCTTCCTGGTGGGCGCCATGGTCGTCGCATTCAAGCCGGCCAAGCGGGCCAAGCTGGAATAGCGACTCTCGCGTCTCCCGAGATTTTGGAAAGGGTATCCGTATGACCAAGCGAGGCTTGATCGTTCTGCTGGCGGGCCTCAATCTGCTCCTGCTGGCGGTACTGGTCTTCTCTTCGTATACACCGCCGCAAGCTTTCGCCCAAGGGCTGACGCGTTCCGGCGAGTACGTGCTTGTCTCCGCTAAGGCTGAGCAAAGCAACGATGCGATCTACCTGCTGGATCTGCGAACTCGTCAGCTGCACGCGTTCCGCTCGAATTTCCCCAGAAACGGCGGCGATCC
>JBJKSL010000148.1:0-4287 GCA_046704145.1 Phycisphaerae bacterium | reverse complement strand
AACCTGACGCGAGCACAGGTGTACGAGTGCCTGGCCTATTATGAGGACCACCGGCCGGCGATCGATGCGTTGATTGCCCAGCAGATGGCCGAGGAACTCAGGTGAGATTCCTGCTCGACCACGATGTTCCCGACGAGGTCGCGCAGGTGCTCAAGCACGTCGGACACGAAGTGACCCTCGTCCGGGAAGCTCTCTCCGCCACGTCGGAAGACGGAGAGGTGTTCGGATTCGCACAAACCCACGGGTTGCTCATCATTACCTGCAATCGAGACCATTTTCTCGCTTTGGCGCGGGCGGCATTGGAGGCCCGCCCACCGCAACCCTTCCACGGGCTCATCGTATTGGTTCGCCGACGCACGCGCCAGGTGGAATGCGCCCATCTGCTGGCCCTGCTGCGCCGCGCCGGCGAAAGCGGCTTGTCCAACAACATCAATGTCGCGTGAGCCATGCGCGCTCGCCGCATCGGCGGAGATTCCCGCAATGAACCGCCGGTTCTGCTGGTCAAGTGGTAGACGTGACGAAGTGGCTGCAGGAACGGGGTGAGAGAGAAGAGCAGGCACCTGGCCGCTGAAGACGTACGCCAGTTTCACGCCGAGGCTCCGCTGTACCTTCGCAATCCGTAGTGCCAGAATGACGACGCTGCGAAGAGGGATGCTGCTGCGAAGAAGGCGGCGAGGGCCAGGCCGGAGATATGCGACTTGCCCACCAGTGCGGCGGCCGGGAACGTGGTGATGAAGGCCAGGGGTATGATGTAGGTCAGGCAGAAGCGAATGACGGGGTTGTAGATTTGAACCGGGTAGCGGCCGGCCTCAAACACGTTCCAGAAGACCATCTCCATGTTGTTCACGCGGGTCAGCCAGAAGGCCAGCGTCCCCAGGACCAGCCAGAACGAGTAGATGATCACCGCCCCGGCGGCCAGCATCAGCATGAACATGATGACCTTGCCGATGGTGATTGAGGCGGCAAGCTTTACGCAGGCAATCAGCACCAGAACCAGGCCCAGGGCGATGTCCGCAAGCCGCCAGACGACCACTCTGCGGAAACTCGCGAAGAACTGGGAGTTGATGGGCTTGAGGATCACGAAGTCGAGCCGGCCTTCGCGGATATCGTCCATGATCAGCCGCATGTTGGGGGCGATGACCAGGCCGACGATGCCCCCCATGGTGCGGAACACGCCCAGCAGGGCCAGCATGTGGAAGACGTTCCAGCCGTTAAGGGCGCGGGTATTGGAAAAGATGGTCCAGAGTCCGACCAGCTCGGCGCCGAAGTTCAGGAGCGTCACCAGCAGGCTGGCAAAGAAATCGGTGCGGTAAGCGGCGCTTTCCTGCACGCTTACGCGGGTGAAGAGCCAGAGTAGTCGGAAGTAACGTCTCATGGGGAGCTGGTTAGCTATGAGCTCTGAGCTATGGGCTGTGAGCCGAGATCCAGAAAGATCGCTCAATCGTTGACAGTCTTGCTCGGTGCTTCGTCGCTGCTGTTGTGTATCTTTGCCAGGGCCTGGTTGGCGATGGTACTGATGATAGCCAGCACGATGACAGTGGCGACGATTCCTGCGATTATGAGATACTTGCTCTTCGCGCTGGGGTCCCACTCTGACAGGCTTGCCCCGATGGCCACTGCGGCGACCGTCCGCGGTGCGAAGCCGAGGATCGTGCCGGCGATGCAGGCTATGGGGTTAGCCCTGGTGGCTCCGAGAACGAGGTTGGTGACCGCGAAGGGCGAGCTGGACAGACGTATCAGGAAGACTATTCCGAAGGTCCGTCCCGCGCCGCTGCCGATGAGGGCGTCTTGTACTGCCTTCCACTTGGGATGCTCGGCAACGAGATCGGTGATGCGTGTGCCGGCAACCCATCGCACGGCGAAATAGACAATGGTCGAAGCCAGCGTAACGGATATCATGGCCGCCACACTGCCGGTCACCAGCCCGAAGGCAAAGCCCGCAGCCAGCGAGGGAGCATAGGTGTTGGACAGTGCAGCCCCGCTCAGCAGCACGTACGAGCTGATGAAGAGGATGAGCCCCCACTCGTGCCCTCGCAACCAGACGGCCATGTCCGTCTTGCCCAAGGCAAAGAGCACTGCGGCGGTGCCGACGAGCGGCAAGGTGCCTGCGGCCAGGGCCATGGGGCCGACCGGTCCGAGCCGGTGGAAGATCTCCTTGGCCTTGGCGACATCGAAGCCCCCTGCGGAGGCCTGCTGCTCGCCGGCCACTGCCTGGGTGGCCTCTGCCTCGCTCTGCAAATCTGGTTCGGTCAAGACAAAACTCCCGAGCCGGGTCTGTTCACAGCTACACGAAAATGCGGAAAAGACTGGCTGCCGTCCCGTGGTCTACAATCCGTTTTTCTGTGCACGATGGATGGCTGAGCGGACGCGTTCGTGGATCTCCAGCGGGTTGTTGAGGTTCGTCCACGTCGCTTCGATGCCGCCGGTGCCTGCGGTGGCGAAGGAGATAGAGCCCAAGCCAGCCAGTCGCTCGTACCAAGCCAGTGTCAAGTATGTATTCTGGATCCGGCCGAGCTGACACTCGAACAGGTCCACGTTAAAGATGCCTTTGAGCCGCATGATCCGCCGGTTGGTCAGGACATATAGCCGCGAAACCCACTGCAGCAGTGCGAAACCCACTCTCGCCCCGGCCAGGGCCAGGGCAGCCTTGATGACCAAGTCCTTATTGACGCTGGGCACGATGTCCAGTCCGCCGGCCAAGCCTATTATCAGGGCCATGGCCAGCAACCAGCGTGCGGACATGAACAGCACGAACCACAAGGAGGGCTTTACCGCAAAGATGACGATCTCGTCGTTGTCCAGCAGTTGAGCGGGCAGAATGTCATGGCGTGCGAGATGCCCCGCACCCGCGCCGTTGGCCTCGGTAAAGGCCGAGCGTCCGGCCATCGGCTTAGAGAGAACTCGATCTTTCAGCTTCGCCTGAGTCATACGCTTCCGCGTCTTCTTTTTGTGTCGGACCGGCATGGTACGTGTTTAGCGTCCTGAGAGAGGGTCAGGCACCTTTTTGCCTAGTCTCTCCCAGTATCAACACATTGTCTGGCGCAAACCGCGGCCCCATTCCACAGCAAACCCGCCCTGAGGCAAAAAGGAGCCAGACCCTGGAGGCTAAACACGTACCCGACATCTTGACGGTCCAAATGACCGGCTGGAAGCCGGTCCCACACGGAAAGAGTCGACTATTGGCGAATAACGATTCATTCGCCCCAACGAGCACAAGTCATTGCTGCCGTGCCGACTCTTTGTACACTTCCTCGCGTAACACCGCGATATCCGGCAAGTTACGGTAATGGTCATTGTAGTCCAAGCCGTAGCCAACTACGAAGACATCCTCGACATCAAAGCCCACAAAGTCGGCCGGCACGTCAGGAGGAGCCTTGGCGGGCTTGCGAAGCAGAACGCAGGTCCGAATACTCGCAGGCTTGGCCGGGGCCAACTGCTCGCGGACGAGCCGCAACGTGCCGCCGGTATCGAGGATGTCGTCGACCAGCAGGACGTGTCGGCCGGTGACGTCGGTGTTGAGCTGCTGGAGAATGCTGGCCTTGCCGGCCGTGGTTCCCCGGTAGCTGGAAACGGTGATCAGGCCGATCTTCATCCGCAAGGGCAGGCAGCGGATGAGGTCGGAGAGGAAAATGAGCGATCCCGACAGGATGCACACCAGGGTCAGGCCGGCTTCGCTCTCGCCGGCGTAGACACGGTCGATCTCCCTGGCCAGCTCACTGACCCGCTTGGCGATGCGATCCCGAGGGATAAGAATCCGGGCAATATCTCCATCCATACGGCAATGGTACCAACCGAGGGTAGGCGTGTACATCGTCAGAGTACCGAGTTGAGAGGCCTGAGCGTCGTGCCCCTCGACCACTGTAGTTTGAAGAGAGCGCCATTTGGGATTGGGCGGGGGCCCCACGGGTTCCGCTCCGGGCTTCGCCCTTCGCTGCACCCGTGGCTTTCAACGGAGGCACTTAGCGAAGGCGCACATCAGATAGCGGCCCCTCTTGACGTGGAGGCGGGCGAATCTAAAATAGGCGGTTTAAGTTACGCTCGGGGCGGAAGATCCGTCCCACCGGGGGTGGGATTTCCTGGGGCCAGGGGGCCGCAGGACCAGCATACGGACGGACCCTGTATGTATAAGTTCCTGGCAGCACTGATGTTGTGTGCGGCTACCGGTGTCTATGCAGAGGCCCCCGCGTCGCAGCCGACGCCGGCCATCGCCTCGGACGCCTGGAATCTGCACTTTCGGTTCCAGGATCCTCAGCGGGTGGCGGTGATGCTGCCCGGGCGGTCCCAGCC
>JBJKSL010000147.1:0-2847 GCA_046704145.1 Phycisphaerae bacterium | reverse complement strand
AACGCGGCGAGCTCAAGCCGACTTTCCAGGGACGCACGCTCGCCATGATCTTCCAGAAATCCTCGCTGCGAACGCGGCTGGGCTTTGAGGCCGCCATGGCCCAGTTGGGCGGGCACGCCATCAACCTGGAGGATCACCAGATCGGCATGATGAAGCGCGAGGCCACCCGCGACGTCGCCATGGTCATCTCCTCCATGGCCGACGTCATTATGGCACGCGTTTATGCCCATCAATCTGTGGTCGAGTTGGCCATGACCGCCACCGTACCGGTGATCAACGGGCTGAGCGACTGGGCTCACCCCTGCCAGGCACTGGCCGACCTCATGACCGCGAAAGAGCATTTCGGCAAGCTGGCCGGCCTGAAGCTGGCTTACGTGGGCGACGCCAACAACGTAGCCCGCTCGCTGGTCAACGCCTGCGCCAAGTCGGCAATGGCCTTCAGCATCGCCTCGCCCGAGGGATACCAACTCGACGAGGGCGTGCTGCAGCGTGCACACAGCCTCGCCGGTGGCAGCGGCGCAGACATCGTGTCCTGCATCGAGCCCGCCGAGGCCGTCGCTGGTGCGGATATCGTCTACACCGACGTATGGACAAGCATGGGCCAGGAGGCCGAAGCCGCCGAACGCGACAAGGCCTTCGTCGGCTATCAGCTCAACGCCGAGCTCATGAGCAAAGCCAAGCCCACCGCCGTGGTCATGCACTGCCTGCCCGCCCACCGCGGAGCCGAAATCACCGACGAGGTCATCGACGGACCGCAATCCGTCGTCTTCCAGCAGGCCGAAAACCGCCTGCACTCGCAGCGAGCCCTGCTCGAAGTCATGCTGAGTCGGCCAAAAGAGAAGTGAGAAGCCGCGGCGAATCCGCTGGTGCGGGAAGCCGAATCTACTGGTGCGGGAATCCTTTCCCGCACCCACTCTTCGCGGGAATCCCTTCCCGCGAACCCTGCAACCAGGAGACCCAAATGGCCAACCGCCGAAACGACGGTCGCACCCCCACACAACTACGCCCCATGGAAATCACGCGCGGCTATTTCAAATCCGCGGCCGGCTCGGTGCTGATGCGCACAGGCCAGACCGTGGTGCTCTGCTCCGCAAGCATCGATGAAGCCGTTCCCGAGTGGCGCGAGGGCAAAGGTCTCGGCTGGGTCACGGCCGAATACGACATGCTCCCCGCCTCCACCGGCAAGCGTCGGAAACGAAGCCGCACCGGCGTCGACGGCCGCGCCGCCGAAATCCAGCGACTCATCGGCCGCGTGATGCGCAGCATCGTCGACTTCAAACTGCTCGGCGAACGCACCATCTGGCTGGACTGCGATGTCCTCCAGGCCGACGGCGGCACCCGAACCGCAGCCATCAACGGAGCGTATGTGGCATTGAGCGACGCCGTCAAAGTGCTGCTCGCCGACCGCCGGCTGATCAGCTCGCCCATCCGCGAGCCCGTGGCCGCCGTCAGCGTCGGCAAGGTCGACGACCGAATCCTGGTTGACCTCGACTACTCCGAGGACTCGCACGCCCAGGTCGACTTCAACGTGGCCATGACCGCCTCCGGCCGCTTCGTCGAAGTCCAAGGCTCAGGCGAGGGCGACACCTTCTCACGAGCGGAACTCGACAGCATGCTCAGATCCGCGAGCAAAGCCATAAAGCAGATTATCAAAACCCAGGAACAGGCACTGAAGAGCAGAACGGGACGGCGATGATGATGGCAAAACAACTACTCTTCCTCTCGGCGAGCGTGATACTCTCAACTTTTCTCACCGGCTGCCAGAACAGCCAGCGCCCGGCCGGCAGCCTCTTCGGCCCGTCGGCCGATTCCGAACGCTGGACCATCCGCTGCCGACGCTGCGAAGAGCCCGACCACGTCCAGCAGGCCGAAACGTTGGCCAACATGCTGCGCAAGGTTAAACAGCTCGACCCCAAGAAGGTCCGCGTGGCCACCGACGCCACCGGCAGCACCATCTACTACGGCGAGTACCGGCGAGTGGCCTCTTCCAACTCGGGCGAGTTGGCCTTCCCGCCGGAATTCCAGCGCGACGTGGAACTCATCCGCAGCCTCGCCTACGACAGCGCCTCCGTCCCGCCCTTCTTTACCGCGCAGCCGGAGGCCATGGACTCGGGCCCCGTCACCGGTCATCCCGAGTGGGACGCGAGAAACGCACCGAGCACGCACTCGCTGCTCGTAGGCGTGTTCTATAACACGCCCACCTTCTCGCAACGCAAGGAGGCCGCCGAGCAGTACGTCGAAATCCTCCGAAAGGACGGCTTCCCGGCCTATTACTATCACGAACAGGTCAAGAGCTTTGTCTTCGTGGGCGATTTCACCGCCGCCGACATCGTGCAGACTCCCGAAGGCCCCAAGCCCGGCCCGCGCGTCGAGCAGATGATCGCACGGCGGGAAGCCGAGTTCCGGCACTTCACGGAGAACGGCTTTATCCGCAAGCACATCGAAGGCGCCGGCCACGAGGTAATCCCTCTGACCCAGGTGGTCCGTCTACCCAAGAAGGACTCCCTGAGCAGATAGAACATAAAGCGAGCCGCGGGGTTTATCCCCACGCGAAAGCGAGCCGCGGGGTTTATCCCCGCGCATCTAGCGAGGCAACCAACGCAATGCGTGAGATTCTGTTGGCAACCGGCAACCCCGGCAAAGCGAAGGAAATGCGCGAAATCCTCGAGGGCAACGGCGGAAACACCGGCCCGGGCCACATCAAGTGGCGGTATCTCAGCGAGTTCGCCGCCGCCGGTTGGCCCGAGCCCGTCGAGGACGGCGAAACCTTCCTGGCCAATGCCGAACTCAAAGCAGCCCACTACGCCCGCCTCAGCGGACTGTGGACCATTGCCGACGACTCCGGCC
>JBJKSL010000146.1:0-2627 GCA_046704145.1 Phycisphaerae bacterium | reverse complement strand
CCACCGCTGATGGCTACCAAGTCAAATGGTACGGCATTTGGGGAGCCGTCGTCTGCGGCCTGTTCGCCGGCGTGATCATCGGCAAGGCCACTGAGTACTTCACCAGCTACGACTACAAGCCCACTCGCGAGTTGACCAACCAGGCCATCACCGGCCCCGCCACCATCATCATCGGCGGCATCGCTGAAGGCATGAAGAGCACCTGGGCCTCGCTGGCCACCATCATCGTCGCCATCATGGCTGCCTTCATCTTCGCAGGCGGCGGCTACGACTTCATGCTCGGCCTCTACGGCGTGGGCTTCGCCGCAGTCGGTATGCTCGCCACTTTGGGTATCACCCTGGCAACCGACGCTTACGGACCCATCGCTGACAACGCGGGCGGCAACGCGGAAATGACCGGCCAGGAGCCGCAGGTCCGCGAGCGCACCGACGCCCTCGATGCCCTGGGCAACACGACCGCCGCCACCGGTAACGGCTTCGCCATCGGTTCGGCCGCTCTGACCGCCCTGGCTCTGCTGGCCGCCTACATCGAGGAAGTACGCTTCGGCCAGATCTACGAGGCCCGCGACACCATCTCCATGGTCTACCAGGAGCCCATGCCCGATCAGGCCATGTACATGGGCCACGGCAAGTTCGGCACCCGCGTCGCCGAGGGCAACGATCCCAGCGATTTCCGGGCCTACATGGCTCTGGACTTCGACAAGTGGACCGTCGATGTCCGCAACTCCATGAAGCCGGGCAAGACCACCGTCCAGCTTGGACCGATGGCTGACAAGGACGGAGGCTACATCCGCAAGGCCGAATTGCTCACCACTAACAAAGAAGGCAAGGCTACGCCGCACACGCTGCAACTCGTGGCCTCCAACAAGGCCTCGCTCGAGCAGTTCATGGGCTTCTACAACGTAACCCTGATGAACCCGAAGGTGCTCTGCGGCCTGTTCGCAGGTGTACTGCTGGTCTTCCTGTTCTGCTCGCTGACCATGAAGGCGGTCGGACGTGCGGCCAACCGCATGATGATCGAGTGCCGCCGCCAGTTTGAGATCATCCGCCAGTCGCTCCGCGGCGAGGGCAAGGACGAGGCCTTCGTCCAGGATCCCGACAACTGGCCCAAGCGCGTCAACTACGAGGGTCATCAGTATCCCGACTACGCCAACTGTGTGGCCATCTCGACCGCTGGCGCTCAGCACGAGATGATCCTGCCGTCGCTGCTGGCCATCATCCTGCCGGTAATCGTCGGCCTCATCTTCGGCGTGCCGGGCGTGATGGGCCTGCTCGCCGGCGGCCTGACCTCGGGCTTCGCCGTGGCCATCTTCATGGCCAACGCCGGCGGTGCCTGGGACAACGCCAAGAAGCTCATCGAAACCTACGGCAAGATCTCAGCCAAGGACATCGTCGAGGATCCGGCCACCCGCGACCGTATCCCGGCAGCCATCCGCGACGCCATCGTGGCCCGCGCCGAACTGGCGGTCAAAGCCGGTCGTCCGGACCAGATCATCTACGGCAAGAGTTCTGAGGACCACAAGGCCGGCGTCGTGGGCGACACCGTGGGCGATCCGTTCAAGGACACCTCCGGCCCGAGCTTGAACATTCTCATCAAGCTCATGAGCATGGTCTCGGTCGTGTTCGCGGGCTTGATCGTCAGGTACGCCCCGCAGATCAGTTCCTGGCTAGGCCTCGGCTGATCGGGTGTGGGACCGGCATCTTGCCGGCCTGAACTGCGATGCCAAACAAACTGCCGGCTCGGTGCTTCACGAAAGCATCGAGCCGGCATTCTTTTTCACAACGGATGCAGCTCCCCTGCCGACGTCCACAGATTCAAATCCGTGGACGTGCTTGTCTTCTGCACGCCGCCCCCCACGCACGCCTTATTCCGTTTTTCGCCGATTGACCCTGTCCAGAAATGAAACCAGCCGATACTGGGCTTCGATGGTAGGTACCGCACGACCGAGCTTGTTCGCGCGACGCACGGGCTCGCCCAGGATGGCCTCGACCTCCAGCGGCAGTTTGTTCTCGTAATCGATCAGCATGCTCGGCCGATACTCGCCCATGGTGGCAGTGTTGGCCATCATCTTGCGGAGCATGCCGTCGACATCGATCTTGCAGCCGTCGGCATTTGCGGCCTGCCCGGTTTCGAGGATCAGCCGCTCAGCCATCGCAGTCAGGCCGGGATCGTCGACGATCTCCTGCGTAGTCACGCCCCCCGCGGTGATGGCCAGCGTGCTGAACGGAATGTTCCACATCAGCTTTTCCCAGCGCGCCTGCCGCAGTGACGACCTCACCTCCGACTCGAACCCCGCATCCGCGAACAGCCGTGCGATCTGCTGGGCCGCCTGCACATCGTCCTGCAGATGCCCGAAGACCACCCGGCCGTAATCGTAATGGTGAACGACGCCCGGCTCCCCCCGATTGATGCACACGAATGCCAGGCCGCCAAACACCCGCCACGGCTCAAACCACTTGCCGAACAGCTCCTCGATACCCAGGCCGTTCATCATGGCGATGACGCGCGTCTGTGGCCCGACACACGGACGCACCAACCGCTCGGCCGAGTCCATGGCCGTAGCCTTGAGCGCACATAGCACCACATCCGCATGGCCGATCTCCCGCGAATCGCCGTAAGCGTGCAC
>JBJKSL010000145.1:0-2643 GCA_046704145.1 Phycisphaerae bacterium | reverse complement strand
GATTCAGACTGCGACCGTGAATCACCACGTCCGCACCGGCAGCGGCGCACGCCTGAGCGATGGCCCGACCGACGCCCTTGCTCGAACCCGTGATCAGTGCGGCATGGCCTTTGAGGTCATACATCTGCCATTTCTCCGAAAAGCCATTCTTGCGGCCCAGTACAGGCCATCGAATCCTGCACCGAATCGGGCAATGCGTCTAATACCGCAACCTCTTCCCCGTACGAGAATACGACATTGATGCTGTCGTCGCTCCAACTCATAAACGGGTTGTCCGAACCCCACAGGTAGCGTTGGCCCATGATCTCGTGAACGGCCGCCAGCAGATCGGCAGGCTTGGCGTAGTCCGCATCCACGCGCTCTGACTTCGCGGCCACAAAAGGCGAATCGTCCTCGCAGGCCAGCCGGCAATGGGCGAGATGGGCGGCGCAGTCTACCCACACGTTAGGCATCTCACCTGCGGCCCGCAGATGGGCAGCATGAAAACGCAACGAATGCGCCAGGTTGAATCGCACCTTCGGATAGGCGGCCGCCACGGCCAGGCAGTCGACCACTTGCGACCACTCGTCGGCCGCGAAGAGTGCGGTATGCATCAACACGGGCAGATTGTGCTGCTCGGCGAAGGCCATCAACTCGCGGCCGCCGTCCACCAAGGCACGGACGGGCGATTCAAGCACGGTCGGTTGCGTCTTGAGGCCGGCAATACGCCCGACAAGCTTTTCCAGCAGCCGGAGTTGCTCCTCGATACACCTTGCCGGGTCGAACATGGCGAACGGCAACAGCCGCGGCTGTCCGTCCATGCGATCCAGTTCGTCCACCAGCAGTTCATTCTCGCGATCGAACGGCACACGCCCGGGCAACAGTTCGACTCGCCCGCTTTCAGCAAACGTACCAGCATCAAACGCCGATGGCAGCGCAAACGGAAAGCACACCGCCCGGTCGATACCGTTGGCCTGCATCTGCCGCAGCAGATCCCGCGCCGTGCAGGCATAAGGCCACCATCCGCGAAGATAGAAGCCCACGTCCACGCCCACATGCGTATGCACGTCAAAGCGAGGCTGGGCGGCATTCGACGACTCTCGCAGCATGGTGACAGAGTAGCTGTGTGCCAGGTCGGCTGCAACTGGCCACCGCATCCCTGCCCACAGCCGGCCCTGCGGAGACTGAGTCGCTTCGGACCCGACCGATCCGCAGGTGCAGCCGTTCGGGCCGGTGTCAGTGATCTTGAAGCCGCTGGGTTACCGGCGAGAAGCGCAGGATCAGGATGCTTACGCCGGCCTTGCGGATGGGCAGGCGGCAGTTGCGGACATCGAAGCCGGCGGTCAGGTCCTGCTGGCTCCATGACATGATAGAGTCACTCATCAAGTGGGTCTCGCCATTGGCCACCCCGTACTGCTTCAGTACCACCGACTCGACGTGCATGGGGGCAAGCGGCAGGGTCACTTCCACATCCTGGTCTTCACTGAAGTTCAAGCCCCAGACAACCACCTGCCCCGGCTTGGCAGTATCTCGGGTAGCATATATACGCCATGGGGTTGAGGGCGGCAGGTCCCAATCATGGACGGTGAGCAGCAGCACGTCGCCCATGTGGTCGGCCAAGGCGTCGAACATGTCCCGAGCAGCGAGATTGTGCGAAGGGTCGTTCCAGAAATGGGCGGCCAGAACGCCGTGCTCGGCGAAGGTGAAGCAGCTTTCCACGATCCCCAGGCCGTTGGCCATGGAGGCCTGCACGTTGGGGGGTGCGTCCCAGCAGACAGAGTTCCACTCGGTGGCCATCAAATCGCAGTAGCGGCCGTACGAGGCCAGGCGTTTGCGTATGCCCTCGGTCTTGGCCGCCAAATAGCCTTTCATTTGGCAGAGTGCGGCGGTCATGCGGGCGGGCTTGCCCCAGGCGTCGCGTAACCGCTCGTAGTAGGGATGATAAGAGACGAAGTCGATGCGTGCGGTGGGATCGGAGATGAGAGCCTCCAGCCACCTACCGCCTCGTTTCGGGTTGGCAGGATCGATGAAGTTCGGGCCGACCTGGATGGCAGGATCCACGGCCAGCATGGCTTGGGCGATCGAGATGTACCGCGGCGCGTATTCCTCGGGGCCGGTGCCGTGGTTGCCGAGCCAGCCTTCGACGTCTCTCACCTCCGGTTCGTTACCGATCTCCCAGTACTGCACGCGGGGAGTGGCAGCCTCGCCCGGTGGCAGGAGTCTTGCTTTGCCATGCCAAGCGGTGATGGAGTTGTAGACGCGCAGGTCCTCGCCGGTGAGCTTTTGCTCGTCGCCCTGGCGGTAATGCTGCAAGATGATGTTGGTGTAGCGCACCCAGTCGGCGGCAAGGGCGCCGGGGTTGTCGACCTCGCACACGAAGCCTCGGCCGATCTCGCGGTGCCCGCCACCGAAGAGATTCACCGTCGGCAGGGGCATAGCGTGGTGGTCGCGGGCAAGTTGAAGAAACTCGAGCGTTGAGTACGAACCCCCGATGAAGCCGGCGCTGGCTCCGCTGATGATGTCGCGCCAGTCGTAGGCGTCGGCGTCGAGTCCGCCGGCGACTCCGCGGCCGCTGGCGCCGGTGGCCATGTGCCAGAGAGCGGCGGTGGTGCCGGGATCGAGATGGTGGTAGCAGTTCTGGCCGAGGATCCCGCGGCTGAAAGG
>JBJKSL010000144.1:0-2998 GCA_046704145.1 Phycisphaerae bacterium | reverse complement strand
GCTTAACAGGCCCCTCAAGGTTGACAATGGGCGGATTCTAGGCGAAAAACCCCCTTCATGATATCCAACATCCGCCGGATTTTTGCTGCGGCCCCCCACCGTCCACAACTTCCCGACGATCAGGTTCGACGCCTTTATCCGCGGTTTCGAATGCGGATTATGGAGGCCACGTTCCTGGGCTACGGTACGTTTTACCTGGTCCGCAACAACTTCTCGGTCGTGGCCAAGGACATGAAACTGGGGCTGGGGTACGACAACGCCCAGATCGGGCACCTGCTGGCGTTCAGCGCCATTTCATACGGTGTCGGCAAGTTTCTCATGGGTGCGGTTTCGGACCGCAGCAATCCGCGAATCTTCATGGCTTTCGGCCTGCTGTGCACGGCCATCTGCAACTTCGCCTTCGGAGCGGCACACAACTACTACCTGCATCTGCTGCTGTGGTGCATGAACGGCTTCTTCCAGGGCATGGGCTGGCCTCCGTGCGGTCGGTCCCAAGGCCACTGGTTCGCGGAGAGAGAGCGAGGGCTGACCTTCAGCATCTGGAACACGTCACACAACTTCGGCGGCGGCATGGCCGGATATCTGGCCGCGTGGGCTGCCTTCCACTATGGCGGCTGGCAGTATGCGTTCTATGTGCCCGGTGCCCTCGCCGCAATAGGAGCCGTCTACCTGTTCAGTCGGCTGAGAGATACCCCGCAGTCCGTGGGCCTGCCGCCCATCGAGGAATACAACCACTGGCGGGAAACTGGCTCCTGGGCGGACGAATCGCAGCTATCTGAAAACGTGCATACCGCTGCGGCAGTGAATGCTGCCGAACGCGAATTGAGCTTCCGCGAGCTGTTCTTTGACTACGTGCTGACCAATAAGCTCATCTGGTTGCTGGCTATCGGCAACTTCTTCTCGTATATCGCTCGATATTCGATGCTCGATTGGGGCCCCATGTATTTGCGCGAAACGAAGGGGGCAACTCTCACCCAGGGCGGCTTTGCCGTGCTAATGACCGAGTTCGGCGGCATTCTACCGACCATCGCGTTGGGCTGGCTTTCGGACAAGCTGGGCGGCAGACGCGGCATGGTGGCTACGTTGTGCTTGTTCCCCATCGTCGCGGCCTTTACGGCCATCATGTACATCCCTGCCGGGCACCTTACCCTCGACATGGCCATGCTCGCCGTGATCGGCTTCTGTATTTATCCAGTCATCAACCTGATCACGATTATGGCTCTCGACCTCACCTCTAAGAAGGCCATCGGGACGGCCGCCGGCTTCATCGGCCTCTTCGGCTACATCGGCCGCACGGTGCAGGATGAGAGCTTCGGCCGGATTCTAGACCATTTCACGCCCCTCTACGGCCGAGGCGTGGCTTGGCAGATAGTGCTTGGCTCGATCCTTGTCTGTACCGTCTTGGCGATCGTGTTCCTGGCCTTTACCTGGACGCTCACGCCGCATACCGGGGCACGGATCGTGTCTGCCGAAGAGGCGGCGATCAGCGAAGCCGAGGCCATGGAGACTACCGAAATCTGACCGCCTGCAGTCTGGCGGGCGAGCCTCGCAGAGGTTTTCTCTGCAGCCGGCCCCGAAAGGTATCGTCCAGCTCGCGAACGCAGCGCAACAAGAAAGCAGCGCAACAAGAAAACAGGCAGCCGGGGCCATCGCCCTAACTGCCTGTTTCTCATGAACTTGCGGATGAGAGGAGTCGAACCTCCACGCCCTTGTGGGGCACAAGGACCTGAACCTTGCGCGTCTGCCAATTCCGCCACATCCGCTTCCAGTTGTCAGAGCGTATTAGACGCGCCTTTGGCCTGCTTGTCAACAGCGCCACCAGGTGGTTTTGAACCTGAGGTTTACCGATGCGGTTTGATGTGTTATGATTCCCGGTCTGCGGTCGTCGCAGCTTTTCGCGTGGCGGCCGGAGGTTCGGGGCGTAGCTCAGCCTGGCCTAGAGCGCTTGACTGGGGGTCAAGAGGTCGCAAGTTCAAATCTTGTCGCCCCGATGCTTTGCAGAGATAAGCCCTTCGGCGAGAACGTCGAAGGGTTTTCTCATTGTGGGAACTAGAGTTGTGCCGTCGAGGGTCAAGTTCAAACATATGATTTCGAGAATCTGACGTTTGGCCGCGAAATCCGCAGCAAGCCACTTCTCTTCAAGACGTTGCGAGAGTTCAAACACTTTGATAGCCATTTCGGCGTTTTCCGTCTGCCCACGGTCGCACGCTTCCAACTGCAGACGCGCGTGTGCGGCCCGGTCTCGCAGTTCTGTATCCTTCGCAGCGAACGTTGCCGCCTCAATCTCGTCATTAAGCCTCAGATTCAACAGCCGGCCCCGCTGGCCTTCGATAGAGCCGAGCTCGCGACGTAGAGCATCTGTACGCTTTCCAGAGGCCTCCTGAGTCTCACGGACCTTCGCACGCAGAACGCTTTGCACCCAATGGACGACCTTCTCATCTTCAATCCGCATCTTCCGGAACAGGCCGAGCACCTGGCCGTCTAGCTCGCTTTCCTGCACACGGACGCGAGGATGCCCCTGGCTGTTGTATCTGGCACACCGGTAATACACGTACTCCCGCTCGCCTGACTTGGTTTTCTTGACCTTCGATTCGCCAGTAATCGGCCGGCCACAGTGCCCACACGTCACGAGACTGCCGGCATACGTGAGTTCATGGCCGCGATAGATCCGCCCGCCGAGCAGGACCTGAACACGGTCCCACGTCTCACGGTCAACAAGCGGCTGTTGCTGCCCAGGATGCCACTGGCCTTTGTAGAACACCTCGCCGATATAGGCCCGGTCCCGCAGAATGTTGTGCAGCTTGGCCCGGCAGAAACGCGGCTGGCTTGCCCGATAGCTGATGCACTGGTCGGCCAAGGCCTGCCCAAGCGTATCAAGAGTGTGATTGTAGTAGGCGTTGGCCGACCAGTGCATCAGCTATCGGGCAAGCCAGCCGCGTTTCTGCCGGGCCAAGCTGCACAACATTCTGCGGGACCGGGCCTATATCGGCGAGGTGTT
>JBJKSL010000143.1:0-6583 GCA_046704145.1 Phycisphaerae bacterium | reverse complement strand
TCTCGGTACCGTCTTCCTGGGCTCACGATAAGGTCGCGAGCTACAGACAGCGCATACTCAGCCCGAGCCCCGCGCACAACCCGACACGAGTGGCGCATACCAATCACAAAGCCCATGGCAGGCTTGCCATGAGCTTCTTCTTACCCCTTCTTCTTTTCCGCAGGTTCTGAATTGAAGCGACGGGACCGGCGCCGGTTCCGGGGGTGAGATCTCAGATCTCAGATCCCAGAATCTCAAATCTTGGACGTGTATCTACTTCGGATCCGCTTCGTCTTGCTGGTCTGCCGCTACCGGAACATGCCCGCGACATCTTTAGGCGTGATGCGACCGGCAATGAGCGGACGTTCGACGACAGCAGCCTGGACTTCCGCCCCCACCTCCTGGGCACAGGCCACCATGGCCTTCTCCATGGTCTCGAACATGTCCGTTGTTACCGGAGGATTGATACATTGACCATACCACTGCCCGCGTTCACAAACCAACTGAACCGCCACCGGTGTCTGAATGGCCAAACCGTTGCCGACCTGATCTACTTCGACAGTGATGTTGACGCGAAAGCTCATAATCAGCCCTCGGCGCCGTGCACGAGAGTACCCAGCCGCCTTGCTTGCAGAATCGATCCTTCTTCCAGCCGAATCGGCTATTCGGTACCACGGCGCGCGTAATTTCAGCCCTCTTGTTCGAGATTTCCAATTGTACACTTGACCCAGTAGTTGGGAGCCCGACAGCGAACCAGTACAGCAACGGATCGGAATGAGGTTATTATCGCCATTACACCAAAAACTCATGTCCGCCGCGGCGACCCAAAGACTGTCCATAAGAGACTTACGGCCATCCGCCGCCTGCAAAAGAATGCGAATGCGTATCAGGCAGAGCACAAACCGGCCCAAAAAAGCCGCGATTGCCGTAATCGTGTCATGTGATTGGTCCGATTCTAGAGATGCAGAGCAAACACGCTGCGCTACGTGAGGAACCGCAATGGAAACTGCCGTCATCGAGATGCTCAAACGATCTGCTGCAATTCCTTCCATGCCTCAAGTGGCGGCAAGATTCCTGGAACTGATCCAAGATCCCGATTTCGATTATCGGGACGTGGTCGAGGTCCTTTCCACCGACGCGGGTACCGCCGGCGAAATCCTGCGTCTGGCCAACTCTTCGCTCTTCGGAGTGACACGGCACGTCAGCTCGCTCCCACACGCACTGACGCTGCTAGGCATGCGCCGAGTCCGGTCGCTCGTTCTCGGACGCTACATCGTCGACAGCATCGACCGCAAATCGCCCACCGGCATCGATATTTCGTACTTCTGGCGGCGCTCGCTGACCTGTGCGGTGCTCTCCGGCCAGTTCGCCGCAGTGCTTGAGCCGGAACTCCGCGAGGAAGCTTTCATCTCTGGTCTGCTCGCGGACGTCGGCGTGATCGTGCTCGAAGAGGCTATGCCCAGCGACTACGCCGGCCTCGCCCAGCAATACCGACCGGACGGCGAAGCCAAACTGGCCCACGAAGAAGTCGCGACGATCGGCGTCAGTCACGCTGAAGCGTCCGCACTCGTTTTGACTCATTGGCAACTGCCGGACGTCGTCTGCGAAGCGGTCAGATGCCATCCCCTGGAATTCGAGCTCATGGAAGCTTCTCCGCTGGCGCGCATTGTGGGTGCTGCCGATGCTCTGGCCAAGCAGTTCTCGGATGACAATCCTGCTATCGACCGCACGGTTGAGCTGTGCCGCCAGATTGAGAATTCGCTTCAAATCCCTGACGAGGAGCTTACGGGCATCCTGCTGAGGCTCGAACAGCACATCGCCGAGCTGGCTGAGATGCTGCGACTCAAAATGACCAGCCTGGACACGTGCCGCCAACTGGCCGCCGATGTCTACGCCCACATGATGGAAACGCAGACGTCCGCCGCAACCTGACCGGCCGCTGCGCCATGTGGGACGGGCTTCCAGCCGGCCATTTGGACCGGCAAGATGCCGGTCCCACACAAGAAGAAAGCACGGCGCCAGACACAAGAAGCAAGCAGGGTGCCAGACACAAGAAGCAAGCAGGGCGTACCACACAAGAAGGTGCTGCTTATTGCGAATAACGATTCGGCCGATTTACCGCCCCGCTGATGGGCCCAGTTCGAGTATGTACAGGTCTTTCCACTCCATCTGTACCGGTCCGCCGCTGTGTATCTGCAGCCCGATGAGGCCCTTCGCCGTGCGGCCGTGATGCGTGTCCACGCTCTTGATGCCGTTCACAAACAACTGAATGTGATCGCCAATCGCTGATATCTCGTACGTATTCCAGTCGTTCTTCTTCAGTGCCGCGTCAAACTCGGGCGCAGCCTGAACCAGCGTGCCCTCCTCGCGTTCGTCGTATAGCATGCCCGTCCAGCGCTGCACCGATGGATCGATGTCCGCCTGGTAACCGTGCATGTGGCCCTCCTCCACCCAACTGCGGAACTGCACACCACTGTTGCCGCCGCGACAGCAGAACTTGAGCTTCAGAACAAAGTCGCCGTACTCGCGATCGGTGGTCAGCCATGCATAACCTCGCTTGGGACCACTGCGTCCACTGATGACGCCCTTACTCACCGACCACTGGCCGTCGCCCAGCGTCTTCCATCCGGTCAGATCCTTGCCGTTGAATAACGGCTTCCACGCCGTGCCCGGCCGCAACGGCAGAATGCGAATGTCCTTGTAGAAAGTACGACCAGCCTGCCCAGCGTGCGCCTGAAACGCGAGAATTCCGCTGGCCGCTCGCGAATCGTGGAAATCCGCCGTCTTGATCCCGTTGATGAACAACTGAATGTGATCGCCGACCGCGTAGATCTCATATTCGTTCCAGCCGTGCAGATCACAGATGTTCTGCGCGTCCACCAGCGTGTGCTGCAACATGCGACGACCACCCTGTTCGTGCAGCGTGCCGGTCGTGTCCGGATTCGACAGGTCCAGGTCGGCCTGGTAGCCCACCATGGTCTTGCCGTCGAAGCTGCTGCGAAACTGGATGCCCGTATTGGACTTCTCCCAGCGAAAACGCAGTTTCAGCACAAAATCGCTGTACTGCCCGTCGCTGACCAGCCAGCCGAAGTCCTGGTTGGTGGCCTCGCAGCAAATCGCCCCGTCGACTACCGAAAACCTGTCGTCACCGTAGGCCTTCCAACCGGCCAGATCCTTCCCGTTGAACAGGCTGATCCAGTCCGCTGGCGCCGGCCGCGCCGCCTGAGTTTGCGCCGCCGGCTGCGTGCTTGCTGCTGGCTGCCCAGCCGATTTCGCCGCCAGTGCCGCACTCGCCATACCGACCGCCGCCATCACTGCCAGGATTCGCTGCATTGCAAACCTCCCGCTATCTGATCCCCGCTTCATTTCTCTCGCATCGGCCGTTCCAACAGATCGACTTCCATCGCCTTGCGAGTGCGCGGATTGATCCGCAGCGTCTTTATCTCGAAGCCGCCAAGGCGAAGCTTGCTCTTGAACTTGAGGAACGGCACCGACAATGTCGTCTCCCGAGCCTTGCCCGTCGGCTCAAACAAGCGAACGATGAGGTCGTTGCCGCTCTGCGCCGGCTTGACCGCCATCACCTGCACTACTTTGTCACTCAGCATAACGCCAGGCTCGGGCTTGCGACCGGCACCCGACGGCGAGAAGGACAGCGCAAACGGCCGCTCATTCAACGTCAGAGCCTCGCGATCGACGGCCTCCAGCCGCTTGTTGACCTTGCCGGCATGGAGCCAGAACCTGAAACGCCGCTCGCCTTGCTCCTGCCGCGGAACGTAGCGATCCTGCGAAACAATGGTCCGATCGAAAATCGGATGTGCCGAATAGCCGGGCGACCGCAACAGCGTCAACCGCAACTCGTTGTCCGCATAGTCCGATCCGTACACGCCGTCATTGATGACCGTGATGGCTTTATTGTTCTTGCGCGACACCACTGCCACCCACTTCTGTGCGACGGCCTCGTCGCCGTTGGTCGGCAGTTCGCCAACCCCGCACGCCACCTGGCCCACATAGGCCTCATCGCGTCCGGTGGTCGGCAGCGACAACTTGAGCATGCGATCCTTCTCGCTCCAGTGCACGCGTACGTCCACCTCAACCTGCGAGCCGTGCTTGGGCAGCTTGTACTGCATCTGGATGAAGGAATCGCCGTAACCAAACAAGGCTTCGACCACGCTGCGTACATCCCCATCTTCGATTACGCGCACGCTGGGAAGCCGCCCGCCCCTCGCTCCAGACAGCTGCGTGCCCTTCTCTCGCGACAGCAGCTTGAATCTGCCCGCGAGCTTGCGAAAGCTGCGAACCGCCATGCCCCACGAATCTTCGTTGTCCTTCATCACCAACGGCTGAAAGGCCCCGCCGCGCAGGTAATCAACGCCATCTACGCGGTAGCGATCGATCAGACCCGTCCGCGTATTAATGGTCACATCCAACTCACCACTGCGGAACCGAATTGAGTTCCCCTTTGCCTTTAGCTTGGGGATAGGTTTGCGCTTCAGCACTGTGAGCTTGCAGTCGAACCTGTTCATCTGTGCCGGCGCAAGCTCGGCCTCAAACACGATTCGCTTGCGCCAGTCGAGATTGAGACTGCTCTGCTCCTTTTCAATCTGGCTGGGCAGCGCCTTGCCGCCCGCATATGCCGTCGCCACCGTCCACTGCTCTTCCCAGTTGGCGTCCGGCAGATTGAATTCGCACTCCACCTGAGTGCGCACAGGGTATGGGTGCGGGTTGTGCACCAGGATGGGTATCTCTCCCGGCTTGCACTTGGGCTGACCCGACGCCAACGCGAAGAACGCCCGCGCCTTCAACCGCGAGACAATCTCCAGCCCGTGATCGAACATCCGCAGGGAGGCGTCCTCCACCGGCTGGATGGACGAACCCGGCAGAATGTCGTGGAACTCGCCCACCATCAGATCGTGAAAAGCCTCAGCGATTTCCGCCTGCGGATATTGCATGAGCTTCTGTGCCGAAGCGGTGACCGCCATCTTCTCCAAGGCGTACAGCTCATTCTCCAACAGGCGATGCTTCTGCTTGACCCGAATCATCGACGTGTAGCAGCCCACCGCCCACGGATTCAAATCCTTCTTGACCCGCTTGAGCTCCCGGCCGCTCTTGGCCAGATCCGCGAAGTACGCCTCCGGCGTCGAATGCACCAGATCCCAGCCGAGGCTGGCTTTTTCCTTCATCGCCCGGGCGATCTGTCGTAAATCCTCTCGCGACGGACCGCCTCCGTGATTGCCGACGCCCCACAACAGCACGCCAGGGTCTCGCTCGCCGTAGGACTTCAGCCAGTCCTCGATCTTCTTGCCGATCTTGCCCAATTGCGAGTTGTACCACCCCAGCACGCGCGACCCGGTCACCTCCGAGCCGTCGTAACCCACCCACACAAAATCCGCGTCCGGCAGCGGACAGTCCTTGTCGTCCGGCCGACAGAACAGGTACGAATCATACCCCGCCTTGGCCAGGATCTGCGGCAGCCCGCGCGTGTGCCCGAACGGATCGAAGTTGATCGCCGTGGTCACCTCGACGCCGAACTTCTCCCTGAAGTAGCTGCGACCCAGCAGTATCTGCCGCACAAACGACTCGCCCGACGGCATGTTGCAATCGGGCTGCAGGTACCAACCGCCCATGATGTGCCACTTACCTTGCCGCACCAGCCTTTGAATCCGCTTGAACAGGGCCGGTTCGTACTCTTCCACCCACTTGTAGAGCGTGACCTCGTTGTGGTTGAAGATGAACCCCGGGAACTCCTCACACAGATCCGCCGCCGTGCGAAAAGTGGAGATCGCTTCCGCGGCTCCCTCTTCCCACTCCCACAGCCAAACCGGATCGAGATGTGCGTTGCAGATGAAATGAATGCGCTTGTTCGATGCTCTGGACACCATGCAAATCCTCTGGAACAAAAGGTTGGACAGAAGCCGAGAGTGTACCCCTGCCGTTGCGCCAGTGCGAGCGACGCAGTTCTCTCATGCCCGTTTCACTCTGAATCAGCGATCAATCACTCTCATTCATCAGGGCGGCGAGCAGGTCTCGGGCAGCATGAACCACAAGCACGACCTCGATCCCATATGAGGTGGGGCGGTAGAAAACGATATGGTTTGGAAAGCCTTTTACGAGGCACAAGCGGAGCCCGGCAAGATGCGATTGAATGGGCTCGTAGGCACGACCGATCAAAGGCATTGCGTGCAAGTCGACCAGCGTTGCTTCAACCGAACTTATGAACCTCTCGGCAGCTGCCGGGCTGTCCAGTCCAATGAACTCGGCTTGGTCGATGATAGCCTGGACTGCTGCCGGCCGCCTGCGGATCATTTGTCCTTGTCCTTGCGTCCGGACAGCCTGGCACGAACGGTATTGCGGATATGCTCCCAATCCTCACTCGTCATTTCCGCGGGCTCACCACTGTCGATCGCCTCCAGCAGTCTGTGCTCCAACTCCTCCTTGGCCTTACGTTTCTGGTCTTCTCTAACCAGCGCGCGAAAGTACTCGCTGGTTGTTCCGTAACCCTCCGAAGAAACCTGCTGCTCGATCCACGTGCGCATGGACTCCGGCAGAGAAATATTCATGCTCGTTTGCGATCTGCTCATATACAGAGGCTAGCGGAGATGGCAGA
>JBJKSL010000142.1:0-2649 GCA_046704145.1 Phycisphaerae bacterium | reverse complement strand
CCCGGATGATCCATCGGCAGCCCGGTCCCACCTGCTGCCGCCACCACCTGGTCGCGATAGTTCAACGCCGTCCCATAGCGGTGATGCCCGTCGGCAATGTAGACCGCGCGGCCGGCCATCTCGCGGGCGACCGCCTCGATGACCGCCGCATCACGCACCACCCACATGCGGTTCTGCACGCCGCCCAACTCGGCGGTCACATCCGCGGTCCGCTGCCCCGGATCCAGCAGCCCGCTGACCTTGTTCTCCGGATCGCTATACAGCCCGAACACCGCCGACAACTGGCATCGGCTGGCCTGCATCAGCTTCAGCCGATCCTCCTTCGGGCCGCCGAACGTGCGCTCGTGCGGGAACACCGTGCCCGTGCCGAACGGCTCCAGCCGCATCCGCGCGAAGAACTTCTTTCGCGTGTAGCGCTGTCCGCCGTACTCGTACTCCTGGTGATAGACGTAGATCGCCGGGGCATCCTCCGCGATGATCGTGCCGTCCGCCAACCACGCCCGCAGCCGATCCGCGGCCTCGGCGTACTCTGCGTCCGGCCCAGCCGATTCTGGCGGCACGTGCGGCAGATCGATGGCCACGATGTTGCGGTCCGACTGCGTCAGCAACGCCGCCTTGTCCGCCGCGGTCAGCACATCGTAGGGCGGAGCGACCAGTTTGGACTGGTCCGCACCAAACCGGCCGGTGTTGTAACGCAATGCACGAAAAGCACTTATCTCAGGCATGGTTAGAGTCCTCTTCATTTAGATCGTCTAACACAACCGTGTGGGACCGGCTTCCAGCCGGTCTGATTTTCCGGTTAGACGGTCTTAGTCGTCGTCGCAGGGCGAGGCGTTTCTTTCTTTCATGACGCTCGGCTCGCGCCCATTTCTAACGGTCCGTGCCTCCAAGTTCAAGCTGACGGGACGCGGGACGCGGGATGCGGGGTGCGGATAGATGTAGCTTCCCGCTGGCTCGCTCGGCCGATATGATCCCGCAGATGAACGCCCCCGATCCCGATCAATCGGCCTTCGATGCTGCCTTGCAGGCGAACCTCGCCGCCATGCGCGTGGAGGTCGGCCCCGATAGCCTCGGCCTCATGTACGCCCACTACCAGCGGCTCGTCGAGGCCAACCGCCACGTCAATCTGACGCGCATAACCTCGCCCGCGGACGCGGCAGTCAAGCACTACGCCGACTCGCTCAGCCTGCTGGCCGCGCCGTGGTTTGCCAACCGGCCGCCATCGCCGCCGCTTTCCGTTCTCGACGTCGGCACCGGTGCCGGCTTCCCCGCGGTGCCGCTTGCCATTGCCCGCCCGCACTGGTCCATCACGGCCATCGATGGCACGAACAAGAAGGTCCGTTTTGTCGCCGAATGCGCTGCTGCTCTTGGTTTGAAGAATCTCTCCACCCTCCATGCCCGCGCCGCCGACCTGGTGCGTCAAACCGCAACACCCACGGATTCAAATCCGTGGGCTCACCGTTTCGACCTCATCCTGGTGCGAGCCGTCGGCCGCATCGAGCAGCTGTTGACTGAGGCCGTCCCGCTTCTCAAGCGGAAAGGGGCGATCGTCTTTTACAAGACCGCCCACCTCGACCAGGAGGAACAATCGGCCGCAGTTCAAGCCGCGCGCAAACTGCACCTGACTTCAGACGCCCACGCCCTGCAACTAAGCCTTGGCCAGCAAATCCTTGCCCGCCAACTGATTGGCTACCGCAGAATCTAATACCAAGCGCACTTAGAACTTGTGTCCGCCGCGGCGACCCAAGCATCGTTCGCACAAGACTCATGCGCCATTCGCCGCGTACAAAAATACGTAAATGCGTATAAAAAGAACGGTTACGCGTTGATGCGTTCCTCTTCCGCACGCACGTCCAACGCCTGGCGGCTCATCTGAATGAGGAAACTCAGCAGGGCGGTCAGCCAGGCGGACTGTGCCTCGGCGCCTTGGTTGGCATAGGCTCCGCTGGGACCGAGTGCGTCGCAGCACCCGCCGGTGGAAAAGTCGTACAGAGGTGAGTTCATATCATTGCGGCCGAGGAACCATTCCAGGGCGGCGCGTGAGTCTGCCAGCCAATGGTCTTCCCCCGTCGCGCGATAGGCGTCGATGCAGGCCAGGCACAACTCCATCGCGTCTGATGGGAGTTGATCGAAGCGTGCGCGTTCGCCTCCGAAAGGATAGCCGCCGTGGCTGCCGATCAGAGAGAAGTGACCACGGTCGCTGCGTTGCAGGTTGCACAGCCAATCCAGCGTGCGCAGGCCGCGATCTCGCATGCCGATGTTCTGAGTGCCAACACCTGTCAGGATCAATGCATTGGGGATAACGGCGCTCGAAGGGGTGATGTCGTGCTCGCACCACTCCCAGTCCGGCCCGGCGTGATGGGCGAAGAGCCTGATCAGCTTGCCGCTGAGCACCTGCCGCAGACGCCGCACGTTTGCGTCGCCCTCGTAGTGCGAGAGGTAGCAGTGGATACCGAGCAGTGAATATGCCAGACCGTGCGGACTCTCGAATTCTTCCGTCGCCGGCACAGCCTGCTGAAACAGTTCCAGGCTGACCGAGCGATCGCGGCTGTTCATTGTGGCGGCCATGCTGCCCAGGGCCCAGAGCGTGCGACCGTGGCAGTCCTCAAAGTCTCCCTGGTCGAGCCACCGGCGGTCGTAGGACATCAT
>JBJKSL010000141.1:0-5008 GCA_046704145.1 Phycisphaerae bacterium | reverse complement strand
CGTTGACACCGCTCACCCCCGCCGTGTAGATTGCGCGGATACAAGGACGCGGTTTTTTGTCTTGTTGTCTATTCAGTGAGCCCGACGAATATGCCTATCGAGAATTGGTCCGACAACGTGCTGCTGGTCGAACTGGCGGATGACCCTCAGTTCACCGACGACATGGATGCACTCTTGAAAGCCGTCGAAGAGCGCGAGGACCTGGACGTCGTGCTCAGCTTTCAGAACGTCTCATTCGTAAACTCGTCCAATATCGCCAAGCTGCTCAAGGTGCGAAAAATCGTCGCGGTCAACCGCGGCCACAAACTCCACCTCTGCGCGATAAACACCCACGTATGGGGCGTCTTCCTGGTGACCGGTCTGGACAAGATCTTCGTCGTCTACCCCGACGTCGCCAGCGCTTTGGCCAGCCTCCAACTGGATACCAAATAGCCTCTACCGCCCCCCGCCGGCCGGGAAACCAGGGCGGCCGCTACTGCTGTTGTTTCATTGCGCCGTTGGCGGATGATTCTTCCTTCCCGCCCATCATCTTCTTGCACATGGGGCACTTCATCTCGCCCTCGCGCGCTCCGGGCATCATCTGTTCGCGCATCTTGGCCATCTTCTGTTCCATAGCCTTCATCTTTGCTTGCATCGGCTTGGTCTGCTCGGACGCACCCAACTGCTCTTGCATCTGCTGCATGTCCTGCTGCATGGATCGCATTTCCTTCATCTGCCCCTTCATCTTGTGCATCATTTGAACCACGTGTCGGTGCATGGCCTTATGATCTTCCTGCAGGAGCTTGAGAGCTTCATCGACCTTGTCGGCCGCCACCTTGTCTCCTTTGGCCTCCGCCGCGCCCTTGGCTTCCTCCAGTGCAGCCTCCAGCTTCTGCATCCTTTCCATGTGCGCCATTATGGGCATGCGGTCCATCTCGTCCGAGGGCCGCGTGGCGGCTTGCGGATCAGATACCGCCTTGGCTTGACCCGCCTGCTCCTCCGCGGCGAATGCTGCAGAGATGGGCGACAACCCGAACACCGCCATCACCACAACTGAAAGCATCGTTTTTCTAGCCATATCTGCACTCCCATAGACCCCCACCGTTCGACAACTCAGGCGACGTCGATCGCCGGATCGAGATAGATATCCTGAATAAGGTTGAGCAGCTTCACCCCCTCCGCCATCGGCCGCTGAAAAGCCTTGCGGCCGGTGATCAGACCGGATCCTCCAGCCCGTTTGTTGATCACCGCCGTCCTGGCCGCGTCCGCATAGTCGTCCTTTCCGGAAGCCCCGCCAGAGTTGATCAACGGCACACGCCCCATGTAACAATTGACCACCTGGTAACGAGCCAGTTCGATTGGATGATCGCCCGGCATAAGCTCGTCGTACATGCGCGGATCGCGTTTGCCGAATTCGAGAGCCTTGAACCCGCCGTTGGTCTCAGCCATCTTCTGCTTGACGATGTCGGCCTGCAGGGTGGCAGCCAAGTGGTTGGCCTGTCCGGTCAGATCGCCGGCCAAGTGATAGTCCGCCTGCCTGGTCTTGAACGCACTGTTGCGAAGGTACGCCCATAGAATGCAGACCATGCCCAAGTCGTGAGCCCGCGCGAAGGCGTCGGCCACCTCCTGCAACTCGCGATCCGAATCCTCTGAGCCAAAGTACACCGTAGTGCCCACCGCCGCCGCTCCCATGTTGAAGGCCTGCTCCACCGAGCCGAACATGGTTTGGCGGTAGGCATTGGGATACGTCAGCAATTCGTTGTGATTGAGCTTGCAGATGAACGGAATCCGATGTGCATACTTGCGGGCCATCATGCCCAGCACGCCAACTGTCGAGGCAACCGCGTTGCAGCCGCCCTCGATGGCCAACTCGATGATCCTGGCGGGGTCGAAGTACTCTGGATTAGGGGCGAAACTTGCCCCGGCGCTATGCTCCACACCTTGATCGACGGGAAGGATGGACATGTATCCAGTGTTCGCCAGCCGGCCGTGCCCAAGAATAGCCTGGAAGCTGCGAAGCACTCCCACCGACCTGTCGCTCGCCGTCAGCACACGACTGACAAAGTCCGGCCCCGGCAGTTGCAGGTATTGCCTCGCTATTCCGCGAGCCTTGTAGGTCAGTAACTCGTCAGCCTGCGAGCCCAACAATTCATGAATGCGGTCGACGGCTCCCATGTGCGTCTCCCTAGGCCTCGTGACACAAGCGCCTCTTCAACGACCGGATTATAGCTCGCCAGTTATCCGCCCCATCGAGCGGTATCCCGTCTGCCATGCCGGCATTCGCAGAAATGCGGCTGAGTTGTCCGCTGAATCAGGCCTATCCTGATATGCCTGCCGGGGAGGACGTAGATAATCCTTTCACATTCTGTTTGTGTCGCGTCAGACGTCCATTCCACACAGGATGATGACCGCAAGGAGTGGCCCCGCCAATGAAAGAACACCGAGTGTTCCTGCCACGATCGGCCCTGAACGAGCTCATCGGTGTTCTTCGCCAGCAAGGCTACACAGTCCTCGGGCCGACTATTAGACACCATGCCGTCTCCCTCCAGCCGATCGACTCGGCGCAGGACTTGCCCCGTGGCATCAACGACGAGCAGAACGGCGGACACTATCGCATCATCGAGGGCGATCCGGACCTTTCGTTCGAATATGTGGTCGGTCCTGACAGCCCGAAGAGCTATCTGTTTCCCGCAAAGCTGCCTCTATTTCAGTTCCACGTCGCTGACGGAACATTCATTCTCGATGAAACCCAGCCCGAGGTGCCGCGCTATGCCATGATCGGCGTGAGACCTTGCGATCTCGCGGCCATTCGCGTGCAGGATAGAGTCTTCGGCATCGACGACCCCAACACGTTTCGCTGCGAATCGGAAACCTGGTATCGCCAAGCCCGACAGCAGGCCCTGTTCATTGCCGTCAACTGCACGTCTCCAAGCGGAACCTGCTTTTGCATGTCTTGGGGAACGGGGCCGCAGGCTACGGAAGGTTTCGATCTGGCTATGACCGAACTACGCGAAGGCTTCATAGTCTGCGCCGGTTCCGATCGCGGCCATTCGCTCATCACCCAACTGCCCGTACGACCGCCCGTTGCGGCAGAGCTCGAACTGGCCGAACTCAAGCTGGAGCGGGCCAGGGAACAGATGGGCCGCCACCTCGAAACCCACGGCATCAAGGAGTTGCTCGACCAAGAGCTCGAGCATCCCGAATGGAACGACGTGGCCAGGCGATGCCTCTCTTGCGGCAACTGTACCATGGTCTGCCCCACCTGCTTCTGTTGCACTGTGACCGACTCCACCTATCTAAAGGACAGCCGCGTCACACGCACGCGCTATTGGGAGTCCTGCTACACTCACCAGTTCACCCACACCGTATCCGGCCCCGAGCGCAACACCATCCGCGGCCGATACCGTCACTGGTTGCGCCACAAGCTCTCCACCTGGTGGGATCAGTTCGGCACAAGCGGCTGTATCGGCTGCGGACGATGTATAACCTGGTGCCCGGTTGGCATCGATCTGACCGAGGAAATCACCCGCATTCGCGCCGGCCATCACGCACGTGTGGATACCCGTGCCGAGCAACAGGCCGAGGAGATGACGCCATGACCGAAGCCGCCACGGAGCCCCGTCCCGAGCCCATCTGCGGCATGGACACATGGATGCCGGCCCCCGCCCGCGTCCTAAAGGTACAGCAAGAGAACTTCAACACGCGCACGTTCACCATGCAGTTCGTGGACGAGGGTCTAGCCCGCCTTTATCGCTTCATCCCCGGACAGTTCAACATGGTCTACGTGCCGGGAGTAGGCGAGGCCGCCATCTCGATGAGTTCCAACGCCTCGCAGACAAACACCATCGAGCACACCATCCGAATGGTCGGCTCGGTGACCCGCGCTATCGCGAACATCGACGAAGGCGGCATCGTCGGACTGCGCGGCCCGTTCGGCCAGGGCTGGCCACTGAATCACTTGCCCGACCATGACGTCGTTATCGTCGCCGGCGGCATCGGCATCGCTCCTTTGCGGCCGGTGATCTATTGGCTGCTCGAAAACCGCGATCGAGTAAAACGCGTGGTCCTGCTCTATGGCTGTCGCACGCCCGAGGATCGTGTCTTCGCTCCCGAGCTTGAAAAATGGGAGGAGGACGGCGAGATCGAGGTACTCGTGACCGTCGATAATGCAACTCACGAATGGTTCGGCCCCGTCGGCGTAGTCACCAGCCTGCTGCCGCGCATCAAAGTCAACGCCTCGCGGACCATCGTGTTGGTCTGCGGGCCGAAAGTGCTCAATCGCGTGGCCGCCTGGAGCTTCCTTCAACTGCACGTCCCCCCCGATCACGTTTACGTGAGCCTGGAACGTAACATGAACTGTGGATTCCGACGTTGTGGACACTGCCAGTATGGCGGCATGTTCGTCTGCTCCGACGGGCCGGTGTTCTGCTTCGCCGAGTTCGCCAGCCTTTTCGCCAAGGAGGAGATCTGACGCATGGCCCGCATCGTGCCGCCCTCATCGTTTCGCGACGGTACCGGCAAGCTGAGACTGGCCGTGTACAAGTTCTCCAGTTGCGACGGCTGTCAACTCCAGCTGCTCAATCTGGAGGAAGCCCTGCTCGACCTCGCCGAAGCAGTTGAAATCGCGTTTTTCCTCGAAGCTACCAGCCGCATCGAGCCCGGCCCATACGATCTCGGCCTGGTGGAAGGCAGCATCTCAACACCACGCGAGGAAGAACAGATCAAGCAGATACGCCGTCAGTGCCGCATGCTGGTTACCATCGGCGCGTGCGCCACGTCTGGCGGTCCGCAGGCGCTGCGCAACTGGGCCGACGTCAATGAGTTCGCCGCCTACGTTTACTCGCAGCCAGAGCTCCTGCAAACACTGGAGACATCCACGCCAATCGCCGCCCACGTATTTGTCGACTTCGAGCTGCGCGGCTGTCCGATCAATCGCTTTCAGGCCCTGGAACTGATTTCAGCCATCCTGGCCGGAAGACATCCCAACATCTCGACACACAGTGTTTGCATCGAGTGCAAGCGGCGAGGC
>JBJKSL010000140.1:0-4412 GCA_046704145.1 Phycisphaerae bacterium | reverse complement strand
ACCCAAAGCTAAGCACGTACTTGGCTGGGAGCCGGTCCCATATCAGTGCGTGCCGATAAAACTGCATTTGGCTGCGGATTTCTCCCTGTTTGGCCTCCCGTTGAAGTGATATCGAGAAAAACCTGAGCCTGGCCGCGAAAACTCGTTGGAGGCGGCCTATGATCAGGGTGACAGCTTCCTCATTTGGGATGCGCGGAGACTGACCAATGGGGAATAGACGACACGGGGCAAATTGGGATCGCGTGCTGATCGACGTCTGCACGCAGCGTGACTTTCTCGAGCCGGGGGCGATCCTCCAGGTCACCAACCAGGCTGCGGTGTTGCCGCGGCTGCAGCAGGTGTTTGCCTGGGCGGGCGAGAACCGGATCGGGACGGTTTCGATCGTCGAGTCGCATCGGCCATCCGAGCCGCTAGGCGGCTTCCCTCTGCACTGCATCGATGGGACCATCGGGCAGGGCAAGATGGACTTTGCATATCTGCAACCTTCGATCCTGATCGAAGTCGATAATACTCTGGCACTTCCTCCCGACTTGCGTGAGAAGTATCAGCAGTTGATCTTTCGCAAGCGTGCCCGGGAGGTCCTGAGCAATCCCAAGGCCGACCGCTTCCTGACCCAGCTTGAACCGGCTGAGTTCATCATCTTCGGCGTCGGGTTGGAGCATGCCATCCGCTCGTTAGCGTTGGGGCTTTTGGCTCGGCATAAGACGGTGGCCGTGGTGACCGACGCCTGCGGCTACTGGAGCACGGCCGATGCCGATCTGGCCTTGCGCCAGTTAGGAGCCAAGCACATCCGTCTGTTGACCACGGAAGAGCTGACCGCCGCTCCGCCTCCGCGGGCAGCCAAGCGGCCGGGGACTCAGCCCATACTGAGCCGCTGCCGGCCGGATCGCGGCGGAGTCGGCACGCGGACAAGATCCCGCTCCCGCGGGTAAGCCCCAGGCTCAACCCACCTGGCAGCATTGTCCCAGCGGAATTGAGTATTTGGTGCTCTTGGCGGATTGGATCGCCCCAAACAGGTCAATACCCTGCGCATTGGCGAAGGTGGCGGAAAGCCGTCGCTGGCCCTCGGCGTAGGCGGCTTGTTCCTCGGCCCGGATCGAGTTGATCTCCTCGTAGTTGGTTTCGAGAACGTACACGACCTGACCATCAAAGCCGCCGTTGCTGACTTGATCGTGCAGGATGTTCAATGCGGCCTGCCTGTCCATGCCCGCGCGGTACGGCCGGTCCTCCGTAATTGCGGTGAACGTGTCCGCCACAGCCATGATCCGAGCCCCAAGGGTCAGGTCGTGGCCGCGATGCCGGAAGGGGTAGCCCTGCCCGTCCAGCCGCTCATGATGGAACGAGGCCCACTCGTTCACCTCCTGTAGGCCGCCTATGGTGTCCAGGATGTGGAACGTGTGGTATGTATGTCCCTCTATGATCGACCGTTCCTCTCGCGTGAGTCTTCCGGGCTTGTCGAGGATCGCCGATGGTATCGATAGCTTGCCCAGGTCGTGCAGGTAACCCGCCGTACGCATGAAAAGCTGCTCTCGCGGAGAGAAACCCATGCGGCTGCTGAGTGCCACGGCTACTGCGGTTACGCCCGCGCTGTGAGTGGCCGTCCACGGGCTGGTTGCGTCAACGACCCGGCTGAATACCCTTGCGATCTGCGTGAGAGCCTGATCGCTCATTTGCAGCATGGGCCAGTCGACCTGTGCCAATAAAAGTGAGTAGATACGATGCGAAACCAGGTCCAGCCAGAAGGCCTCGCTCTGGGCAGCAGTCGACATGGCCTCGACGCAATCGGGGTGTAATTGGCCACCGCGCAGTTCTTCCAACGCGCAAAGCAGCCCGTCCCGCTGTACGAGAACTGGCAGGCTGCGGTCGATTCGCCGTTCCAACTCGTCGGCTGCCGCGATGATGTGGCTACCGAGCGGAATCTCTTGCGGTGATGAGTCCGCCTGCTCCCAGACCGCATGGTGATAGCGGACCAGTTTCGCCGCTTCCTCAAACAACGGCGTCTCGCGCAGCAGCTCGTAGCCGGCCTCGCTGTGCCAGTCCACGCCCTCCAGCTCTCGCATGGCATGGACTCGAATCTTGTGTTCAGCCTGGATGAGACCGATATCGTGCAGCGCCGCCCCCAGGAACAGCCGCGTCAGATCCTCGTCGGGCCAACCCATCTGCCGGGCGGTCTTGATCGCGATGTAGGCCACCCGCTGTTGATGGTCGGCAACCAGCGGATGCACGAAATCCAACGCGTCGGACAATGACAGAATCAGCCGATGTAGTGGTACCTGCGGATTGATGATCATGATGTATGCTCGGGAACCCCTTCTGTGGCCGCCGTCTGTTCTGAATACCCCGTTGCAGATCTGCGTCGGCCGTCTTGTTTCATCGGCACTGTAAGCGGGCAGCTTTGCGACGTGCCACCAACAGCTCGTGGCCCGGCAATCTTTTGGGGCAGATGACCCGCTGAACAGCGTCCGGTAAGTGTTCGGCCGGTCCAATATTGCTCAGCGTGCAGGTCACGCTAAACTTAATGGCATGAATTCAGCCGAACGACCATCGCAGACCATCCTGCGGTACATGCTGATCGTGTACTGGATCACCATGTACGCACTGACGCATTGGCCCAGAATCGATGACCTCATGCCGCGCGTCTGGATGTTTCCCAATGCCGACAAACTCGTGCATGCGTCGATGTTTGCGGGATGGGGCACGCTGTGGTGGTGGCTGCTCAGCAAGAGCAGAGGCAACGTGAGCCGGGCGGCGTGCAACTGGCTGGTCGTCGGCGCCGCCGCCTACGCCGCCTTTGACGAGGTGACCCAGGCCATCGTGAGCCGCACGCCGGACATCCTGGACTTCGCTTGCGACATGGCCGGTGTGTTGGCCGCACTTACCCTCTTTCAGGTTTGGCAGAACCGGCGGCTGCGTGGTTCAGAGGCTCTTGCCCCTATGAAGGCTTCGTGAAACTCATTCAATTGCAGCGGCTAGCGTTAAAGCGTATGTTCCCCTCCAAGTATGTCTGAAAGTCGTGACCACAAGATGAAGAACGTCTCTCATGATCGGCCTGCGATCGAGCTCGCCCAGTCAATCCCGACTGGCGTGAGCGGTGTCTGGTATGTGGCCCACACCCGGGCTCGCAACGAGAAGGCTCTCGCCCATGACCTCACCCGCTGGCAGATCCCCTGTTATCTGCCCCTGATCTCGCGGAAGACGCGAAGCTCTCGAACCGGCCGCATCTCACGCAGCCAGGTACCGGTCTTCCCCGGCTACGTCTTCTTCAACGCCACCGAGCCTCAGCGTTATCAGTCGCTTACCACCAACCGCATCGCCAAGCTGCTGATAGTCCCTCAGCAAGAACAACTGCTCGCCGAACTGGAACGCATCGAGCTACTGCTGAGGTCGGATGAAGGTTTTGACGTCGTTCAACGCCTGCAGGCAGGCGACTGGGCCCGCATTACCGTCGGTCCACTGCAGGGGCTGGAGGGCGTTATCGTTCGCGCTGCCGGCCGATGGCGGCTGAGCATGAACGTCACCATCCTGGGGCAGAGCGTGCAGGTGGAAGTCGATCGCGATCATGTGGAACGAATCGATCCGCCGACCTGGGCCGAGTAGGGGGATACGGGCGTTACCCTACCTGCGTCGACGGCATTCACTGCAGGGCCTGCCACACAGCCTCCAGCCGTATAGCGAGTGTGACCGAAGCAGTGCCTTCCTCAGAGATGGCTGGGGTGGACATGGTGAAGATCGCTGCATCAATGGATGCAATCAGCCGGTCTCGATCGTATCGGTCCTTCAAGCTAGTGCCGACAATATGTCCGTCAGGCAGAGCAAGCTCTTCGATAGCCAGCCACAACTGTCGGCGGGCTTCGATGCGGGCCGCCGTGACGGCCAGGGCATTGCGGGCGGCAGGGTCCTGTGATGTAGACGGCGCGTGCGCGCTGGCCTGCTTGCTCAGCACTTTCGTGGTCCAGGCTGGTGCGGGGCCGAGGTGCCCGCGCAAAGGGTGGGCCGGCGGTCGCGGTGGGGGAGTGCCGAAGCCCTGCACGAGGGCAGAGGGCGAGACCGTCACGACGGGGGCGAGGTCGCCTTCCGGCGTGAGCCCCGCATCCCTGAATGCCTCGCGCACGATGGTGGCCAGTTCCTCCGGACCAATGCTGCAGGCCAGCACGCATAGCCCGGTCGGCTCGTAGAGCGCATCTCCGCATTTCAGCCGATTCAATCGTGCCCGCAACGCGCGATCGACTTCCGGCCGCTCTCGCAGCACTTGCGTGACCGTTTGCCCGTCCGATAGCGGAACCTGTCGCAACAGATTCAGCACGCGCTGCCGCAAATCGATCTCGGCGGCCTCAAGCGAAGCGCGAATGTCTTCGACGGTGCAGTGTCGCCAACCAGCTCGCGAGTCGCGTGTCCGACCATCATCAGCGAAC
>JBJKSL010000139.1:0-3328 GCA_046704145.1 Phycisphaerae bacterium | reverse complement strand
GCTCAATTCTTCTCTGACGTTTGTTCGAAGTAGAACACCCCGTTCTTGTTCGAGGTAACGATGTCGAGTTTGTTGTCGCCGTTCAGATCGACGACCACGAACTGCAGGCCCACGCCGCTCTGAGCGTCGATCATGTGCTGGATCCACTCGGGCTTGCCGGCCGTGCGTTTCTGCTCGTACCAGCAGAGGACGGAAGGCTGAAAGGCTCCGATATCGTGTGTATGGGCCCAGAACCGCTTGCCGGTGACGAAATCGGGCAGGCCGTCGCCGTTGAAGTCAGCGACCACGATGGCGTGCGTCTGGGAGATGCTGTTGTCGATCTCGTGCGTCTTCCATCCCTTGGGCGTCTGCTCGCACCATCTGATGCCGTAGTCGTGCGCGCTGCTGCCGAGCACGTCGCTGTCGCCGTCACCGTCGAGGTCGTCCACACACAACTGAGCGCCGCCGAAGAACTCCGCCGGGTGGAATTTCCACGGAGCCGAAGTCGCCGACGCGGGGCCCTCCCACCAGCCTTGGGGAATGAGCACGTCGAGATGGCCGTCGCGATTGACGTCGCCCACGCCCAGGCCGTGGCCGGCTGAGGGGTCGCCCGGATTGGCGATGACCTGCACGTCCCAAGGCTGGGCGGGATCGGCTACGGCTCGGGCGAAGGCACACTTGTTGCCACTCATGAAGACCAGTTCGCGCCGGCCGTCACCATCGACGTCCAGGTAGGCCGGGTTCTCGTTGCCGGTGTGTTTGATGACCAGATGCTTTTTCCAGAGCTTGCCCGTAGAACCGGGGTTCTCCAGCCAGCGTGACTCTCGGCCGGGGAAATCGACGACCAGCAGGTCCATTTTGCCGTCGTGATTGAAATCGTCAGCGTAGCAGAGGAAGGCATTGCTGTAGCCGACGGTGTTGAACTCATTGGGTTCGCCGATGGTGACCATCTTCCAGTCGGGAGCGGCGTAATAGACGTTGCCGGCGGCGATATCAAGCTTGCCGTCGCCGTTGAAGTCTGCGACAGCGAGACCTTCACTGCGGAAGGCGCTGTCGAGCCGATGCTTCTTGAAGCCGACGGGCGATTCAGGTGCAGGCATCTTGTAAGCGGCTCGAATCGCCTTGATGGCGGCGTTGAGGTCGAGGCTTTCCGCGGAGATGCCGTTGGCCTCGATCCACGACGCCTCTTGCGGATCGAGGCTGGTTGCGGGCAGCGGCATAAGCGTGTCGGCGTGGGCGGCGGTCTCGCAGGTGATGGCGGTGATTCGCGGGATGATATCTTTGGGGTTGGCGACGAGACGGATCTTGGTAATCACGTCCTTCCTGGGCTTGATGACGAGGTAAGGTTGATACGGGTCCGCCGAGGGGTGCAGATGCGCAGAGGCACATGGGCTGAGCAGCTTGCCAGCGTCGTCCGCGGTGAAGCCAACCATCAGCGGGAAGATGTCAGGCGAGCCGGTCTTGTAGTGCACCTCGATGCCGCCATAGGTCCCGAGCGGTTTGCCGCCGTTGGCGATGCAGCCGAGAAAGTAGAGGCGGTCGGCCGCGAATCCGCAGGGAAGCTCCACCGAGCCGGAGTTGGGAATCACCGTGTAGGCGTTGGCGACTCGTTGGAACGGGATGCCGCCGGCCAGCAGTTCGTAGGCGGTTTTCGTCTTGCGTTCAGGCTGGGCCCAGTCCTTGGGCATGCCCTTTTGGAAGTCGACCTTAAGCGCGGAGCCGGCATCGATGCGGCCTATGCCCATCCAGGCAAAAGCAGTGTCGGCGTTGCTGTCGTGGAGTTCGATGCGCACCTGTGTGCCGCGCAGGTTCTTGACGTCCCAGCTGCGCTCCTGCATGGCGTCGTTGTTCGGTGCCAGCGTCTTGAAGAGTACCTCACCTTTTCGGGCACCGACGAGTTCGACGTAGTTCTTGTCTTCGCGCGTTCCTTTTCGGCCGTTGTGACCGCACACCGTGAAGGTGATCTTGTCTGTGTTAATGATGAAGGGCGGCGAGGAGATCATGCCGGTGCCGGGCTCTCCGTTTCCGAGGGAGGAAAGGTAGGGCTTGACCTTTCGATTGCCACCGTCGCGGTCCATGATCATCCAGACCTGGCCAAGTGTGGTTGTCGGGCACTTCAGTGCTTTGAACTTGGGGGAAGTCGGCGGGGTTGCCTGTGCCAGAAGCGTGGACGGCAACGCGAGGACAAAAGCCAGTCCGAGTATTTGCTTGGTTTTCATTGCATTACCTTTGCGATCTTGACTGTTGATCTGATCGTTACGCGTAAAAACTTCTTCAGGACCGAGGCAACTTGTTGCCGTTCTTCGCGTCAGTGTGTTGACGCACTCCTTGAGAGCGCCGTCCGCATCACAGTAAAGGCAGTTCCCAGCCTTTGCGGCGCGGCCGATCGACGTAGGTGTTGGCTTCGTCATCGCCGATGAAGAGTTCTTTGTCCGGGTCCCAGCGAAGACGCCGACCGAGGCGGCGCGTGATGTTGGCCAGGTGGCAAACGCTGATGGAACGATGGCCGATCTCCACGTCAGCGTTGGGCAGCTTGCGGCTCTTGATGCAGTCGATCCAGTTCTGAATGTGGGGCCGCGAGATCCAGCCCGGCCCCTCCCAGGGCTTGGCGACGGCGGGATCGGGCCCATTCTTGATGAAGTCACCCGGCTCGGTGTGGAACTCGTTGCGGTTAAGGATCAGCTTGGCATCGGTGCCAGTGAAGACACCCCCACCGAGCGGCCCCTTGGGCATGTCGTAGTCGACCTGGATGCCATCGGCGTACTTCATCGAAACCGCACCGTTCGGCCCCGGCGTAACCGGCCAGAGTTCGACCGGGCCGGTGTAGGTTTTGCCCAAGGCCCACTGGATCTGGTCGACGCCATGAGCGCCCCAGTTGGTCATCTCCCCGCCGGAGTAGTCGCGGTATCTTCCCCAGCCGAACTGGATGGCGTGGTTAAACGGGCGGGCTTCGGTCTGGGCCTGCCAGACGTCGTAGTCGTCGCCTTCAGGGATGGGCTGTTCGGGCAGGCCATCGAAATCCTGCGGACCTGTGTAACAGACACCTTGCACTCTCTTGAGTTTGCCGAGTCCGCCGTTGCGGATGAACTCGCAGGCGAATCGGTTCATCTCCATGGTTCGCTGCTGCGAGCCGACCTGCAGGATGCGCTTGTACTTGCGGACGGCGTTCACCAGCACGCGGCCTTCGCGGATGGTCAGCGTGAGTGGCTTTTCTGCGTAGACATCCAAGCGGGCCTCGCAGGAGCGGATGCAGGGCATCACGCGTGCGTGATCCGGGGTGGCAATGACGACGGCGTCGAGCTTCTCTTACTCGAACATTTTCTGGTAGTACTGGTAGACGGTCCAGCTC
>JBJKSL010000138.1:0-8036 GCA_046704145.1 Phycisphaerae bacterium | reverse complement strand
CCTTCAGGCTCTCCGCCCGCATCCAGAGAAAGTCGACGGCGATACCTCGGAAGGTACCTCCGGCTGCACTGACCCACGCGTACTTGGGAGGCAGTTCCTTGTAGAAATTGGAGTCCAGCACGAGCTGGAGGTCGCGCCGCTGGCGATTGATCGGCGCCTGCAGGCTTGCGGCCAGGCCAACGCAAACCAACGCTCCGAGAACCGCCGCGATTTGAATCAGCGTGGCCGATCGCTGGGCGTGCACTTTTGAGAAGACGTATTCAGCCTGGTCGATGGTGGACATAAGAAGCTAGCACACCGATTACACTGTCAAGTATCAGATCTCTCAGCCCCAGCGGAGCCGTTTGAAAGCCACGGGTGCAACGAAGGGCGAAGCCCGGAGCGGAACCCGTGGATGACCGCCACAACTCAGACGCTCTATGTCTCCTGAGCCAGTTCGCGCTTGCTCAGGATCAGACTCCCGACCACGCCGATGACCAGCCCCTTGATAATCAGCAGAGACTTGACCGACTGAATGATCCACATCAACGGCACCAGCCGGCCGTTAACGACGTTGCTGGCCGGGTCAAATTTCGAAAAGTCCGGGACCATCCAGATGAACGCACTGGCGAGAGGGCGAATGAAGGGCCCCATGATCCACAGGGGGTCACCTGCGAAGCCGGTCTTGGGCGATACCCATGTCACTGCGGCAGAGAGCCAGCCCGCAGCCGAGCCCACCATGAACACCAGGAACGCGCCCATGCAGGCCACTGGAAACGAAAGCCACGTCGACAGCATGAGGCCGAGCACGGCCAGGAAAGCCAGCCGGCACCAGACGATCGAAAGGGCTCTGAACAGGTTCCAGTGAAATGTGCCCAACTCGTAGAGTAACTCGAGACTGTCGGAGCCCTCGAACGTATAGGAAGACTCCGGATCGGCATTGAAAATCATCACGTACAGCGTGCCCTGCTTGTTGACTGCGTACTTCGGTATGGGCAACGTGTACCAACGCTCGACGTGGTAGTTCTGACGCAGTTCCGGCGTGAGCGTGTCTTCTTCGCTGACGTCACCGCACTTGATCACCGCGGGGAAGGTTGCATCGGACATTCCGCCGGCGTGCTTGGGGTTGAACCGCAGATACAGGTAGCCCTTCGCGTCGCGATCGACCATCAGCCCCTTGAATTCGTAACGACGTGCGCCGCCTGGGGGGATCGACCGCCAGGATGTCTTCAGCTCTTCGTCCATCTGCTCGCGGAGAGCGTTCTCGGTGCCCGGGCGGACGCTGTCCAGCCGACCCTCCTCACGCATGGTACGGATGCGATCTTCAATCGCCGAGGTGAAATCCGGCCGCGTGGGTTGAAGGCTGTGCCGAGAACTCAGCACCTCGAACTGTAGCGAATCCCGGTCGCCGGGCACATTGGTCTTGCTCTTGGAAAGCCCCCAGGTGGCCAGCAGAAGGGCGCCGAAGCATGCCGATAACAGGACAGCGTTCAGCACGCCGATGCCGACCCATTTCCCCAGGAAAAACTGCCAGCGGGGTATCGGCTTGGTGGCGATCATGAAGATGCGCTTGTTGGCGATCTCATCGGAAACCGCCATGCACGAGAGGAAGATCGTCACCACACTCAGAATCACGCCAATCGCGCCCAGCGAGTAGGCCAGGAACGACTGCACGCGACTGGTCAGCGTCAACCCGTCCCCTTCGGCCACGAAGGGCAGGACCAGCAGGATAACGGCGATCAGCAGAACGCCCACTAAGGCGATCTTCTGTCGGATGCTCTCAGCGATCATGTGCCGGGCCACGGCCCAGACGCGAAACATGGTAAACTCCAGGAAGCGGTCAACTGTCGGCTATCAGCCGTTGGAATCCGGACGATCTTTACCGAGCAACGAATCTATCACATCGCGGTCCGGTTCGTCGCCGTCGCGCCCGACGGACGCGGCAGGACTCTCAGGATTGGCCGGGGATACGGTACGCGTTTCAACCACAGTTTCGAGCTTGTGGGACGAAAGCAACTCGCCGATGACTTCGGCGGCGGCCGGTTCCGGTGCTGCTTCCTCCACCGGCTCCGTTTGAGCAGGCTTGGCCGTCTGACTGGCTGCGAGAAGAGACTCTATCACTTCGCTGCCATCGTCCCCGGCGGCGAGGAACTCAGCCATCCTGCCGCTGGTCGCCGCCCCGGAGGTCTCGTGCTGGGCCTCCTGAGCCTGACGAACGATTCGCAGGAAGAAGCTCTCCAGGCGATCGGAGGGAGTGTCGATTCGCACGACCGACTTCTTCGCCTCCTGCTCGATGATCTGCTGGATTCGCGATATCGTGTCGTATTCCAGCCGTTCGGTCGTGATCTGGGTGAGGTTTTGCTGCTGCAGCAACTCGTGGATGTCGCCCATGGCCTGACGCTTACCGCCGTACAGCACGATAACCCGCTGGCACACGTCCTCCACGTCAGCGAGCAGGTGGCTGCAGAGCAGGATGGTCTTACCCTTCCGCCGCAGCATGAGAATGAGATCCTTGATCTCACGCGTGCCGATGGGGTCCAGGCCGGTGGTCGGCTCGTCCAGAATGAGAAGCTCAGGGTCGTTGATCAACGCCTGGGCCAGACCAATACGCCGAGCCATACCCTTGGAATACTCGCCAACCCGGCGGCGGGCCTGGCGGGTGAGGCCCACCATCTCCAGCAACTGGTCCACCCGACGGCGACGATCCTGCCGGGGGATGTGGAACAGTCTGCCATAGTAATCGAGGGTTTCACGCGCGTTCAGAAAGCGGTAGAGATACGACTCTTCCGGCAGATAGCCGATGCGGGCCTTGACCTCAACGTCGGTCGGCGGCCGATCCAGGACGCTGATGCGGCCGCGGGTCGGATAGAGCAGACCCAGCAGCATCTTGATAGTGGTAGTCTTGCCGGAACCGTTGGGCCCCAGCAAACCGAAAACTTCGTTGCGGTGGATGTCAACATCAAGCTGATCGACCGCGAGCACGCGTTTGCGATGCCAGAAGTCCTTGAAGACTTTGGTCAGCCCGATCGCCTGGACCACCGGTGTTCCGTTTGTAACCATTGCCTATTTGCCCTTGGTGATCTGCTCCATGCGGTCGCGTTCCTGCTGGGCCAACTCCTTGGGATCCTTGGAGAGCCACAGGACGATCTGCTTGTCGTCGCCCGGCGGGAGCACCCACTTGGAGACACCCTTGTTGGCGAAGAGCTGCTCTCGCATCATCTGGCTGAGCCGCAGCCGAAGTAGTTCAGGATTCCGCTTGTACTGCTCGCGAAGAGCATCGAACTCGCTGACCTCGGCACGCATGTCGTTGACGATCTGTTCGCGGTCCCGGCGGGCGAGCTGAATCTTGCCGCCGGCCTCGCCCATGGCGTCGTCGACCAGCAGCTTGCCGATGTTGTCGAACAGCTTCTGCCGGCCGGCCTCGTCCTTCACGTTGTCGAACTTCTTGATCTCGGCGTCGATCTTCTCCCAGGCCGCACCCGCCACACCGTTGAGCTTGTTTTCTCGCGCGGTGTTGGCCTCGTTGATCGTCGCCCGCTGACGGTTTTCGGCGTCATTGACCGCGAGGAACTCCGCGGCAGTCTGCAGCGGATAGTGGCTGTTATCCGTGGACACATTCTCTACCTGAATGCCGCTCTTGAGCGCGTCCAGTTGACGCTGAGCACGAGTCTTGATCGCTTCAGCCAACTCGCCAGGGTACCGCCAGACCACTTCCGCAGTCGTGCGAGCGGCTTCCGCCACGGCGGCCTGTTTGACCACCGTATGAAGCAGTTCCTCCTCGTTCCTGACGTTGGTTACGTAGTCGTTCGCGCTGGCCTCGGGAACCTTGTACTGCACCTTGAACGAAGCGTGCATAATGGCCCGGTCGGCCGTGAGCAAGGCTCCGTCAATGGCCGGATCCAGACCCGGACCGCGGGGCGACAGTTGATCGAGCGGCTTGGTCTTGTCCACGTCGCGCAGACGCAGCCAGAAGTCCTCGACTTCGAGAGTCTTCGGCGCGGTCGACACACGCACGATCTGGTCGATCGGGTAAGGCCAACCCCAGTGCAGGCCCGGCCGACACGGACTGGGATCCGGCTTGCCGAAGGTGGAGTGAACGGCCACTTCCTTCTCGTCCACGATGAAGGCGCCGCTTCCCAGGAAGCAGATAACCACGATGATCATGATGAACTTGAGCAACCAGAAACTGGCCCGCAAGGCGTCGGCCAATGACTGATTGGCTGCATCGAGCGGCTCCTCGACATGGCCCTCGTCGTGTGCGTGGCCGTTGCCGTCGCCGCAGCAACCGTCGTGATTGTGATGGTGCAGATGCTCGTCTTCGAACACTGTTATATCTCCCACCGGCAATCGCCGGCACCGGCATGAAATCCGGTTTACACACCCGTCGCAGGGATAACGGGATCACTGACCATGGCTCGGACTGCTACTGCTCCTCGATGATCTCCGGCAGAGGATCGCCCGCGCCGTTGGGCACGGTCCGCCTGCCGGAGGGCGTCTTGTTCACAGCTCCCGATCGCGAGGCGTCGGCTCGCGCCGGCTGAGACGCCGGCGCCGCGGCCTGCTGCTGGGGAACCTTGTCCGTGATCAGCGGCGTAAAGCCCGCGCTGGCCGCATCCATCACCAGTGTCGTGCGATCCTTGAGGAACTCCGGCAGGTTGCGGATCAGAATCAGGAACGAAGCCAACTCCTGGTCTTGGGCAAACGTCTTGTTGTACTCCGCCGCGCGACGCTGGCCCTCGGCCACGATCTCCGCCGCCTGCCGATCGGCGAACGAGCGGATCGTGCCCGCGATGCCCTCCGCGGTGTCCTTGATCTGCTGAGCTATCGACTGGCCCTCACTCGTGTAACGAGCCGCCTCAGCAGCGCGTTCCTTCTTCATGGCCTCGAACACGTTCTCCGTGATCTTTTGCGGAAGCGCAATGGCTTCGAGCTTGACCGACTCCACCTTGATGCCGTAAAGCTCCTTCGCGCTCGCCCGGACCGTGTCTTCGATTTCCTTGGAAATCTCGTCGTACTTCAACTCCTTGGGGTTTGTGGAGATGAACTGCGAGAATCTGTAATTGCCGATCACGGTCTTCTGATCGTTGCGGACGCGAGTGTTCAGCTTGCTCTCCGCGTCCTGCATATCACTGCAGCGGATGCAGAAGGTGTAAGGGTTGTCTATCCGCCAGTTGATGGCTGTCGTCACGATGATGTTCTTCCCGTCCAGCGTAGGGTTCTCCTCCCCAACGGTGGACGTGACCTGCAGACGATTGTCGTAGGTCTGAACCTTCTGGATCGGCCACGGCCACTTCCAGTACAGACCGGGCGAGGTCTTCACCCCGGTCTGCTGGTTCACCTGGCCAAAGGTGCGGACGATGGCCACCTCGGTAAAACGCACCTGGTAGGTGACCATGTACAGCAACAGGACGGCCGCCAGCAGCACGCCGGTCAATAGCGACGGCAGACTGCGCTTCATCTTGCCGTCCTCTCCACCCGGACCGTGTGAGTGCCCATGATGGTCGTCGAACCGCGGCTTGTTCATCTCGCTTGTCGTAGTGCTCATATTCACCGATCCGTTAGGTCCTTTACAGCAGTCTAACTTTGCGTGCGACAGTCGCAATTCTCTCGAAACCTGGAGAGTGCGACTAGCCTACCTCTACATACGAACGGCAAATGCCGTCGCACCGACCATGCCTCCGGCCGGCGCAACATCTTACGCGACTAATTACTGCCCTCTTTCCAGTCCAACGCCGCGCTGGCGGGATCCTGGAGGTTCAGGTGATACGTTCCAATCTTGGCGTTGCCTTGCGATGCAATTACGTATTTGCGAATGCCCTGCATCGCGTCGGCGAGGGCCTTGAGCTTCTCACGAAGGTAAAACGGCCGCGGAGCGGCATCCTTGATGGCCCGCGAGGCAGTAAACAGCACCGCCTGAGCGTGAGCCTCGTTCTCGAGTTTCCATCGCTCGGCCCGCGCCTTGGCGATGATGCCTGCCGCCTCGCCGCCAATCTGCTTGACGCCCTTGTCGTCGCCAAAGAACAGATCGTGGCACTGCTGGCGGGCTTCCATGCGAGCCTGTTCGGTGGCCTTGGGATCGCCCTCCAACTGATTCACTTTCTGAATAGCCGCGGCCAGAGATTGTGCCCGGTTCACATCGCCGGCAACCTCGTTAAGTTTCTTGTTGTAATCGGCCTCAGCGCTGCGGATGGAGGCCGTGCGCTTCTGCTCGGCACCGATCACCTCTTGGAAGGCCTGGGCAGTCTCCTCCGGCGGATGCACGCCTTGCAGACCAAGGAACTTGATGCTGATCCCCAAATTAGCCCGCTTGGCCGCCTCGGCAATACGCTTCCAGAGCACCTTCTCCAACTGGCCACGCTCGTTACCGAGCATGCCCTCCACCGTCTGCGAAGCACAAGCCTGCGTAAGCTCGTTGCTCGCAATAGCCTTGAGCATGGCCTCAGGGTCCTTGTACGTGGCAATCCACTGCTTGGCGTCGCCAATCTCATACTGGATGGTCATGGCCACCCGCAGGATGCTGACGCTTACCGCTGTGCCTTGCTCGGCAAAGCTGGGACCCGCAGCATCATGATCTCGCAGACCTTCGAACACGTTCGCGGGCTGCGACGCAGCTACGGCATCCACGTACTCGGCCAACTCCGGCGTGGCGATCAGGGCCTTGATGTGCGGCTCTTCCTCGTGCTTGTTGGTCCAGAGGATCAACCGGCTCTTGGGCATGTTGGGGGTCTGGGCGCTTTCCCCCAGGCGGAACTCATGCACCAACTGCGTCGGCACCTTGTAAGCCGTGTCCACCGGCCAGGGGTATTTCACGTGCAACCCCGGTCCCACCGTTCGGATCGGCTGGCCAAAACGCTCGACGACCGCTTCCTCGTCCGCCTGGACGATCACGAACGCGCTGGCCATAAACAGCACCAGAACCGCAAACCCAGCCAACGGCAGGGCGGCTCGTTCCAGCAGCTTGTAGAGCCAGGTCGATGAAACCTCGAACCCGAACTGGTAGTTGACTGCGTCGGCGATGGACCGCGCGATGCCGCCGGGCTCGCTGAACAGCCCGAGCAGCCGGCTGTCGAACGCCGGACGCGGCTCTTCATCAGGCTTGCGCGGCCGATAGAAATCCAGCACGAAATTGAACAGGATTTCCGTCGCCAGAAGCAGCAGTAAGACGCGGACCACATAGGCCACGATCCGTTCCGGCCCGAGCATCTCCATGTAGTGCAGCGGGGCGAGGGTAATCGCCACTGCGACCAGCCCGAGCGTAACGCCCATCAGCCAACTGGCCCCGGAACGCAGCATCTGCCACTCAGGGTAACGGCCCATTCCCGAGGCATAACGTGACAGAAGGAAGGTCAGAAGGGCGGCCCCGGCCACGAACCAGATGGCGATGGTCGCATTTTGCGTGTGGATGCCCGGCCAGTTCGCGTCCCGAATCGAGTCGCCGAGCTTCCACTGCCAGCCCATGAGCCCGGCCGAAATCAGTGTCCCCACGACCAGCACGGTGAAGATGGGCAGCATCCAGCGGTACATCCAACGCAAACGCCGCTGAGCAAGGAGCAGGTCTTCACCATCAAATATGGCACCAGAACCGGTGTCCTCTCGTTCGCGGCGAAGCTGCTCCGTCTCCATCTCCTCGTCCTGGACGAGAATACGCTGGTGGAATACCAGCAGGAGATACAGCCAGATGGGAATACCGCAGGCACTCATGAGAAGCAGGCCTCGAAGCGCCTCCGACCGCGTCCAGGCCAACATGATGGCAAGGAATGCGGATAGAAGTACCTCGAAGGCAAGTCCCATCAGGGCTACATTGCGGGCTCTGCTATGGGGCCGTTCCGTAGTCATGCGTTAGGCTCGATTAATGCGGATCCTGATTAGAGCAGTCAAACTTTGCGTGTAGAGTCGCAATTCTCCTGAAACCTCAGGAATGCGACCAACCGACCTCTACATACAAACGGCAAATGCCGTATACGCTTGCTCGTGACGGCGGTACGGGCCATGCCGGCGAAGCGTTGGCACTCGCCGCCGCAAACACAAACTACCCACATGGGCATCCCGGTTCTCTT
>JBJKSL010000137.1:0-6176 GCA_046704145.1 Phycisphaerae bacterium | reverse complement strand
TGGCTGAGAGCCTGGGCAGATCGATCGCAGAATGACGACGGCTTCATCGACCACGAATTGACAGTTGGCTTTGCCGCGGTCCAGAGCCTTGACGCCAACGCAATATCTCTTCACTTCGCTGCTCGAGCGGGTCGGCTTGGCGATCCCAGCCGTTGAAATCTCCGATGAGGTGCGACCGATCTTTCGCGGGGAGCGTAAAGAGCAAAGGTGACGGCGCCGGGCACGCAATTCCAGCAGCGCCGCCCGAAAGGGAACAGTCGCGCTGTTATGTTTTGCAGGCCAGCCTATAGCTGGATTTCGCTCTTAAGATGGTGGGACCTGTAAATGGCATCCAGGATGCCGATGGTCGCCAGCGATTGTTCGGCCGGAATTGGTGAAGGCCTATCCCTGATGACAGCATCATAGAAGTCGCGAATGGTCGCCATGTGCGTGGATGCGCACGCCGGCTGGGGTTCAATCGTCTCATCGGCAAGTCGGCCGTCGCGCACGGTGGACGCGGTGCCGCTGGGCCAATGAACGCCGGCCCGAGTGCCCAGGATCGTGCAACTGATCTCTTCTGGCTGCGGGATGTGGCCCAGCCAACTGGTTTCCAGCGACAAGACGGTACCATTCTCGAAGCGTACCAGTCCGCAGGCGAAATCCTCGACATCGAAGAGGTCGCAGTCCCACTGGCCCCACGCACCAGGGATGGCCGAGCTCTTGGCCAGGTGGTCGCACGCACAACCGCTTACCGCAACCGGCCTGGGAAAACCCATGAGCCACAGGGCGAGGTCGAGACAATGGACGCCGATATCCATGCATGGGCCGCCACCGGACAACCTCTTGCAGATGAAACTCTGCATCGGCGGCAAGAGGTTGCGGCGAATGGCCCAGGCTCGTGCATAGTAAACGTGGCCCAAGTGTCCTTCTTCGATCCAGCGCTTCATTGCCATGGAAATCCCGCGGTAACGATGATTCTGCAGGACCATCAGCAGACGCCCTGATTCTTTTTGAGTACCAATCATGTGCGTGATTTCCGCCGGAGTGACGGCCAGCGGCTTCTCGCAAAGCACGTGCTTGCCGGCCGCGAGCGCCGCCAGGACGATCGGCGTGTGCAGGCGGTTCGGCGTGCACACATCGACGGCATCGACATCTACGGAGTCTGTCAGTTGGCGGTAGTCGGTGACGACCTGAGCAATGTGGTAGTCGGCTGCGAACTGCCGAGCCTTTGTGATATCGGTATCAGCCACACAGGCGATTGTGACCTCGGGAATGCTCTGCCAGGCGGGCATGTGCTTAAGACGGGCAACGCAACCTGTGCCAACGATCCCCACGCGCAAGTTCCGGGTCTTCATTGTGTCTCCCCTTGGTCAGCGCGCACGTACCTCTGTCCGGTAGCGGCACATAGCTCCCGTATGAGTGGTTCCCTTCTGTCCGTCGGCAATGCGACCGGCGTGCACAGGTAAATCTCGGGCCCAGGACGCGTCGTCACCTTGAAGCCACAGGAACGCAGCATCGCTTCGACGCAGGCATGGTTCGGGATCCACCAGTTGGTCGGATCGCCGGCAAAAGAATGCTCGACAAAAGCCATCCGGGGCCAGCCCGGGTCGTTGAAGTGCTCGCGGCGTTCAATCTCGCCGTCAAGTGTCTGAGGATAGACCTCGCTGCCCGGCGTGGTCATGGTCTGGAACAACAGCAGCCGCGAGACGCGCTGTGCAATGATGTCCAGCGCGAGCAGTGGATGTCGCAGGTGATACATCACGCCGAGAAAGCATACAAGGTCGTACACCTCTTTCGTGCGCGCAAGGTCATAAACCTGCATCTGCCGAAACTCGATGCTCTCCGCGAGCCCGTATTGGCGGGCAGCCCAGCTTGCCTGCTTCAGATAGAGCGGCTCGGTGTCTATGCCGGTCACCTGCGCCCCGCGTCGAGCCAATTCAAAGCAATAGAAACCCGCGTTGCAACCGATATCCAGCACGCGCCACCTGGATAAGTCCTGCGGTAAGAGTGGTGCGATTTGCTGCCATTTGAACGATGGATAATCGCCCAACGGGTGATCCGGCAGGGTCTGCAATCCGTTGGGCAAGTGCAGATTGTGAAACCAGGGCCCGAGTTCGGCTGCCTCTTGCTGTAGATCCTGGTGGGAACTCGATTCGGACGCGTCGTTCATGATGCACCCTTCCGCGAAGCCTCCTCGGCAGCAAGGATGTGATGCGAAGGGCCGTGGCGGTATTTGAAGGCATAGCTTTCGAGTGTGGCGGCACGATGGGCTGCCGTGTGCTCCCCGAGCACGCGCTCGCGCGCGCGTTCGGAGATTCTTATGCGAGTCTCCTCGGGCATTCCGACCAGGTATTCCAGCGTGTCGCGAGCATCGTGGGCGACAAGGATCTCCTCACCAGGGGTAAAGAACTCCTGAAGCCCGGGCCATTCATCGCTGATGATGGGTACTCCGCAGGCCGCCGCCTCGAACAGGCGTACGCTGGGGGAAAAGCCCGATTCCATCATCGCGGCACGAGTAACGCTCAGCGTAAACCGCTGCGCGTTGTAGAAAGCGCGGTGCTCGCTCGGAGCCAAGTGTTCCATCCGCGCAATGTTGGTCGGCCAGTCGATGTCCGCAGGATAGAGCGGTCCGGCGACCACAAAGTGCCCCGTTGGCCAGGTGCTTGCCGCCGCGAGCATCAGCCGTTCCAGCATTGGTTGGCGGTCGGCACTGTACGTGCCGAGATAGCCCAAGTCCCAGCGTGGGCCGGTCGGTTCCGGGTAATACATCTGCGGATCGACCGAGCAGTATAGTGGTTCGACGTTGCGAGCGCCGTAGTCGCGTGCGAGCCGGTCCAGCATGGGGCCACCGGTGAACGACAGGTATAGGTCGAACTGTGGAATCAGCTCGGGTGCCAGATATTCGAAATCTCCCGCCGCCAGCTTTGAGAGTGTGACCGGCGTGTCTATGTCATAGAAGACGGTGACGCTCGTCGTTGTCTCAAGCACCCACTGGGCGACCTCAACGCCCTGCGGCACAAACGAGCCCTGCATGACCAGATCTGCGTTGCGGACGGCATCGCCGAATTCGCGGCGCAATTCGTCAAGGTCCGTATAGAGGCACGTTCTTCCATATGGCGGATCGGGCAGGTCGCGATTCGTCCGATACCAGGGCATATCGCGCTCGAGGAAGAGCACGTCGTGACCGCGGGCCACCAATTCGCGCATGAGCCCGCGGTAAGTCGTTGCGTGGCCGTTGCCCCAGGAGGAGGTGATCGAGAGGCCAAGGATGACGATATTCATGGAAGACTCCCTGCCGGTTGGGCCGACGTGTTAGAGCCAGCACCCAGAATTGCCTCGAGTTGAGCGGCGCGATGCTCGTAGGTGTGCTCGGCAAGAACGCGTCTTCGGGCGGCCTCGCCGATGCGCGTGGCCTTCGACTCGTTGAGCCCGCGAACGAGGTCTGCGACTTGCTCGCCGCTGCCGGCGACAAGGATCTCGCTCCCCGGTTCGAGGAACATCTCGATGCCTTCCCATTCATCGGTGATGATACACGCAGCGGCTCCGGCGGCTTCAAACACTCGTGTGGCCGGCGAGAATCCGTACCGGGCCATGCTCTCGCGGCTCATGTTTAACACAGCTCTGGGGGTACAATTGAATGCGTTGTGATCGCCGGTCGGTACGTGCCCGATATATTGCACGTTGTGGGGCAAGGCTTTATCCCGCCAACCACTGCCGCCGAGAACAAAGGTCATGTCGGGCGAGAGCTCTGCAGCGTGAAGGAAGAATTCCTCGACTCGGACCTCGCGGTCGGGCAGGCGATTGCCCAGAAAGCCGAGATCGCCTTTGAAACGCGGATCGGCGGCCACCGGAAAATGTGTAGTCTCGTCGAGGGCGTTGTAGATAGGTATGCACTGGCGGGCCCCGGCGCGGCGGTAGCCGTCAATAACGGGCTGGCCGCCACCGTAAGTCAATATGAGATCGTAGCGCGATACGCAGTCGTGAAACGGATCGAGCGGATCGGCCTGCAGGCGATCGAGCGTAGCGGGGGCGTCGACATCCCAAAAGATCACCTGCGTGTTGGGGCGGCGAAGCTGCAGCACTTGCCCTTCCAGGAATGCGTCGCCGAAACCAATACCGCTGGCCTTGACGATCAGATCCGCTGTCGCAGCAAGCTCCAACGGCTCGAGCAGATCGCGCTCCGATTCGGCTGGGTAGACAACCACGTCGGCCCAGGGAGGATCGGCAATGTCGCGATTCTGCTGGCGACCTAGGATATCGGGCTCATAGAAGGTGACCCGATGTCCGCGTCGATGCAAAGCCCGAATGATTCCGCGATAGTAGGTGGCGGCCCCGTTCCAATATGCAGACACCAGGCTCGATCCGAAGAAAGCAATGCGAAGTCCAGACTGCACGGTGGTTGTCTCCTTACCGTCCTGTATCGCCCGAGCGCTGCATCGCCCGTCCAAGGCTATCCTGGATTTCAAGTAACTGATCGACACGATGCGCACACGTATGTCGCTGGAGGATCGTTTCTCGACCGTTTGCCGCCAGTCGCTGCGCAAGCAATGGCTGTCTGGTCACCTCTCGCAGGCACCGCTCCATTTCTCGCCCGCTTGCGACCATCAGAAAGTCCTGGCCCACACGAAAGAGCCGCTCACAATCCTGCCACGGTGCGGAAATCAGCGGAATACCGCAGGCGAGTGCCTCGAATACTCGTATCGTCGGTATGCCCGGCAGGACGCGCACGTAAGGTGCGCGCGGCACGTGGACAGTGACCTTGTACCTCGCGAACACGTCGGGTACCTCGAAATTTGGCAGCCAGCCCTTGTATTCGATGCCGGCACGGGCCAGCGCTGCTCTCGCGTTGGCTGGGTAGCGCACCCCGTAGACAGCGGCCTTGAGCCCGAGTGCACGCACCGGCTCGATCAAGAACTCTTGCAGCTCCGCGGTGCGCTCATCATCACCCCAGTTCCCAATCCACACCAGGTCGCCACGACTGTGGGCGTCTGGCAGCGGTTTGAAGACGCGAACATCTGCAGCCTCATGCCAAGTCCAGGCACGTTGTGCCCAGCCGCGTTCGAGGTAGAGATCGCGAACCACCTTCCCGAACGCCAGGACTCCATCGTAATGGCACAGCTTGCAGCGTTGCACGGCGGATGGATCGCTGACACTACGGTGATGTGTGTCGTGGAAGAACAGTCTGTATCCGCCATGTGCGGCATGGTGTGCGCCGATGCGGCGTACGAGCTCTGGCGGGTTCCACTCATGCACGATGACGATGGCTGCATCCTGCAATGCTGCATCGAGGTCGAGCTCGTGGGGATTGTACAGCGTGCTCTTCAACCGCGGGTAATGGGCATGAAAGCCAGAGATAGCTGACTCGCCTTGATCCTGGAGCAGGTGTGTACGGCTCCAGCTGTCGGCCGGCTCGTATACGCTTAGTTCGTGCCCGCGAGACATCAGTTCAGTCGCTATGCCGCGCAGAAAATGTGCGTTGCCGTGGTTCCAATCGGACAGCAGTGAATGATAGAACATGACCACGCGCATGGCTCAATCCGGTTGGTAGACATCGATCGCTGTTTGTTGAAGACGCCCATAGCTGGCCAGGTAACCATTGGTCATTCGCTCCAGGCTGTACGTAGAGGCGCGGGCCAGTGCTCGTCTGGCCAGATCCGCGCGCAGACTGGCATCGTCGATGAGATGGTTGAGTGCGGAACCGCAAGCGGCTGCGTCCTCGGTAGCAACGAAAACGGCGGCACCATCCCAGAGCTCGCGTAGACTGGGAATATCGCCGAGCACCAGCGCACATCCGCAAAGAGCAGCCTCTAACACGGACAGTCCAAACGGCTCGTAGCGGGCGGGCAGTGCATAGATTGCAGCCTCGGCCAGCCGGCAAGCGATCGCTCTGGGCGACAGTGTACCGAGACCATGTGCATGCCTTGCGGTGAACTCGGTCCCGTCGGGCGCCTGTGTCGGGCCGGCAACAAACACCGGCCACGTCACGTTGGCCGCGGCTCGATCCAGGGTGGCCAGGTTCTTGCCCGCATCCCACAGGCGACCGGCTGCGAAAATGAACGGCTGCTTGTCGGCAGGTCCAAACAGACCGGGATCACGGCCGTTATGGATCACCGTCGCTGGAGATCGAAACGAATACTGCCTCTTCAGGCTGCGCAGCATGGCCTGCGTAGGTGCGACCACCAGGCTGGCGGCGTTCA
>JBJKSL010000136.1:0-2611 GCA_046704145.1 Phycisphaerae bacterium | reverse complement strand
ACCAGATGTGCAGAATTCGAGCCTCTTTGCGGGGTTTCCGCGTGCGCGTGTCCGCAGCAATGCTCGTGTGAGTGCTCGTGCGAATCATCATCGTGCTTGGAGGCGATCATGATTGTGCTCCCGGTTCATTCTCTTCGCCCTCGTCCGACTCAGGCAAATCTTCCTCCTCGAAGGCGGCGAGAGAGGCCTCCTCATCCAGAACATCGTCGTCGGTCGCAGGCATGACCTCGTTCGGGTCGGTCGGCAGTTCCTCGAACGGATCCTCCACCGCCAGGGCGGCACGCTCTTCCTGCTCCGCCTGCCGAGCCTCCTGAATCATATCCCACAAACGCTCGGCCAGCCCCGATAATCCAGCCCCGGTGACACCGCTGATCGCCCGCACCTCGACGCCGCCGAGTTCATCCCGCAGCTCATCCACCGCCTCGCGGTCGGGAGCCAAGTCGATCTTGTTGGCCACGATCAGCTCTGGCTTGCCCGCCAGCAGAGGCGAATATGCCTGCAGCTCCTTGCGGATGATGTGGTAGGCCTCAGCCGGCGTCGGTTCCCCCTCCAGCGGATGGACGTCGATAAGGTGCACGATCACGCGGGTACGCTCGATGTGCCGCAGGAAGTCATCGCCCAGGCCGTGCCCTTCGTGTGCGCCCTCGATCAGACCGGGAATGTCCGCCATCACGAAGCGGCGGTAGCCGGACACGTCCACGATGCCCAACTGTGGCTCGAGAGTGGTAAACGGATAGTTCGCGATCTTCGGCCGAGCAGCCGACACCCGCGACAGCAGCGTGCTCTTGCCCGCGTTGGGCAGCCCCACCAGCCCCACGTCCGCGATCAGCTTGAGCTCCAGCCGCAGCCAGCGTTCCTCAGACTCTCCGCCCGGCTGAGCGAAGCGCGGCGTTTGTCGGCGCGAGGTCGCAAACTTGGCATTGCCCTGCCCTCCGCGGCCGCCACGAGCGATGACCACCCGCATGCCAGGCTGATTGAGGTCCTTCAGCAACCTGTCGCTGTCGCGGTCGTAGACGAGAGTGCCGGGAGGTAGACGAATCTCCAGATCGCGCCCGCTGCGCCCCGTGCGATTCTGCCCCGAGCCCGGCCGGCCGTTCTCGGCAATCCAGTGATGTCGGCCGGTCATGTCGAGCAGGGTGGTGACCGAGTCGTCCGTAACCAGGATGACCGCACCGCCGCGCCCGCCGTCGCCGCCGTCCGGCCCGCCCTTGGGGACGTATTTCTCCCGCCGGAAGCTCACGCAGCCGTGACCGCCTTTGCCCGCCCGCACGTAGATTTCAGCATGATCGATGAACATATAAGCATTAACTATCGGTACGCAGCGAAGAGAAAGACTTTGGCCCGCAGATCACGCAGATGGAGCAGATTCGGAGAAAACTGCTTTTGAGTTGGCAACTCTGAGATTTCAGATTATCTCAAATCTCGGATCTCAAATCTCAGATTTCCAATTCCCAAATTCCAACGCCGCTGACCTCTGCTATCAGGCGATGCCTCGCCCCCAATCTTCATCTTCTTGTCTTCAATCCGCTTTATCTGCGTGATCTGCGGGCAAACTCTTCGCGCAAACGAGCGGCGGGGCTTAAACCCCGCCGTTTTACTGCGATTTGCGCATCGCGCATTACATCTGGAACCGGCAAAACGCCCGCCCGCACTGTGGCCGACCTAGTTGGCCGCCGGCTCGATGGAAACGCGGTTGTTCTTGTAGACCACCGTGCCTTCCACCAGCGCGAAAAGTGTGTCATCCCGCCCGCGACCGACGAAGCGGCCGGCCTTCATCGGCGTGCCGCACTGACGCACGAGGATCGCCCCGACCTTCGCACGCTCGCCGCCGTAGAGCTTGATGCCACGGTACTGCGGGTTGCTGTCCCGACCGTTTCGCGATGAACCTTGTCCCTTTTTATGAGCCACTGTAGTACTCCCGAAGAAACTATCAGCTGTTATTAGCTTTGAGCCAAATCTCCAGACCCGCGTCCCGCCGTCCCGGCAGCCCGCGTCCCGACAATCTTACCAAGCCTCTGAAACTTGTGCCCGCCGCGGCGGCCAAGGCGCTGTCCGGCATAGACTTACGTGGCATCCGCCGCGCACACAAATACGCAAATGCGTACAAAGGCGTATTATCTCATCACCCACTTCTGCTTCTCAGCGATGCGCCGAGGCATCGCGGCGGACCCGTCAGCCTCGCTGTTACCCAGCGAGTAGGGCACTGACAGTGTCTTGCGAAGCAGAAAATACCGCTGGTTGCCCTTGCCGACCGGCTTCTCAGCGTCGAACGCTGGATTCTTCCAGCGGGCCGTCTCTCCCGACAGGCCGGTCACGTAGACCGTGAAGCCTTTGACCTGCGGGTCGAAATCCTTCCAGATCGCCACGCCGTGGCGGGCCTGGTCCTTGCCTCTCAGTATACGTCCCGCGATCTTCTCCGCGGGCAGCAGGGCCGGGTCATTCGACCGGCGGAAGATGGCCTGGAACGCCGCCGGGCTCACATCCGCCTCGGCCTTGATGACCTTCAATGTATCGGTCACCACCTGCACATCGGGATAGAACGACAATTCCTGGTCCGTCGGGTTCTCCACTGTGTACAGCATGAACCAGTAGACCACCGGCTGGGACCGCC
>JBJKSL010000135.1:0-10286 GCA_046704145.1 Phycisphaerae bacterium | reverse complement strand
CCTTCAGGTGTTTGAGATGCGTACCATAACGATTGTACTTCAGCGCGTAGCAGAATCCCTGAGGCGCTCGGCGGTACCAGGCAGCAAAGGTGTTCGCCTCGGGTAGGTTGTAGAACGTGTTATTCATCTCCACGGTATCGAAGTGCTCGGCGTAGAACTCAAACCAACGACTCTTGGGCAGGCGATCGGGGTAGAACAGGCCCTTCCAGTGATTGTACTGATAGCCTGAAGTACCAATGCGAATCTCGGGCGGCTTCTTGGGCATAGGGCACCTCTTGCTGATCGTGCGCGGCGTAAGACCGCTCATTCAGTCCGGCCGACGTCGGCATTTCGCCGCAGATATTCTTACTTCGCGCGCGGTCATGGCCACTCCTCCCACGGACTGCCGAGCAGCGACAAATTGACCGCGTGGTAACTGAGGGCGGCGGCCCGGCGGGTCAAATTGGCGAGCCCAGGCAGGCAGCGAGTTTCCACAAGTCGTGCGTCATCGTTGAAAAAAGGCTATTTGGCAATCGGCCGGTCCGCGTCTGATCACTGGCATGTTATGTGCATTGTCTCCCCCTGCGGTTCATGACAAAAGGGCGATCGCACCTGGTGTGATCGTTGGAGCGCAGTATGGGCCAACACATGCTAACACTAACCAGGACACAAGCCGCCCCTTGCGACGTTTCGCACGATCTGCGGGTCGATCCGCTCAAGCTATGGTACGTGCCGGACCGTCGCGTGCGGACCAAGAGCGCTGCGGCGCAGGTTATCCGCATCACCGACTGGATACTGACAGGCCGAGGATTTGACGACGAGCCGGGGGAACTCGGCCTGTTCAAGGCTTTGCACACTTGTGCGTTCCGGGCGGCCCGGCGCTCAAGCCCACGTCCCATCACCATGGCCGAGCGCCGGATCTGGGCACGGAGGTGGCAGGTCATTCGCGAACACATCGTGGAAAAGAACCTGGGGCTGGTGCATCTGACTATCCGTCGTTTTCGTTTTCAGGCGCTGGACGAAGACGACCTGTTGAGCGAAGCAATGTACGGTCTGGGGCGGGCCATCGACCGCTTCAACCCATGGAAAGGTTTCCGTTTCAGCACATACGCATGCAATGTAATCGCTCGGGCCCTGCTGCGTCGCGGCAAAGGCGAAAGCCGATATCGGCGGCTGTTTCCGGTTCAGCATGATGCCTCCTTCGAGAAGCCGAGCGAGCCTTCGGACGCTCGGACGGAACTATGTCTCGAGCGGCTGCGACGCGCGCTGGATCGGAACCTCGGCGAGTTGACCAGTCTTGAAGCCACGGTTCTCTCGCACCGCTTTCCCATGGATCGCGAGCCTCGGCGCACGTTCCAGGAAATCGGCAACATGGTGGGCTTGAGCAAGGAAAGGGTGCGACAGATTCAGAACATCGCCCTGCAGAAGCTGCGGCGGGTGCTGGTTGAGGATCCGGTCTTGCGTTGATCCGCACGGACGGGCCCACGCACGGGCGCCCTGGGGAGAGCAGAAATGCACGTGGCGACAATGAGCGTTATCGATGCGTATCGCGCATCTGCTCTCAGGGTGCGAGTGGCGGAGCACAGACCAATGGGCGGCAGGATTTTAGTGGTGGACGACGACCGAGCCTTCGTGGAGGCCGTCGCCATCTACCTTCAGGATCACGGCTTCGAGGTCCTCAAGACGTACACCGGGCGCGAAGCCGTCTCAGCCTGCATGCGGCGAATCGTTGACGTGGCGGTGGTGGTGGACGTGCATCTGCCGGACATCGAAGGCGTCGAGGTGGTCACACAGTTGCAGCGATGGCAGCCCTCAGTTTCGGCGGTACTCATAAGCAGCGACGACTCGACTGAAACCACACGCCGGTGCAGGTCCTCGCCGGCGGCAACCTTCATGGCTAAACCGCTCATTCCCGCTCAATTGCTCGAGACGATTTCCCGGGCAATACACATGTCCGGCCGAAACTGCGTCACACACTCCTGATACGCATTTACGTATTTGTGCGCGCGGCGAGCGGCGCACAGGGCTTGTGCGGACAGTGCCTGGGTCGCCGCGGCGGGCAGAGGTTCTAAGTACGCTTGGCATGATAGGCCCCGCCGAGATTGCGTCAGCCGCAAAGACGTGGGCGTCACTCTGGCCACACACTATCATAACTCGTTGACAACTCAATTTCGGGGGACAGCCTATGTTGGAGGGCGGCAAGCTCCCGATGGTAACTATTGACCACATACTGAATGCTATCGGAAGTTGTTTGCAGATTGGGACATCGCGCTGGTCGCGAGCGTTTTGAAGAGTGCGATCAGTATAACGGGGCAAGAATGAAGACCATGCTTGCGGGCAGTCAGAGCAACCTGGGTACGCCGCATCAGCCTCGCCGCTCGGCAGTTGATGCGCCGCCCCCCCCTGCCACCAGGCCCGGCGGCAAACTGTTGCTGGTCGAGGACGATGCGGCCACCAGAGAGGCAACTCGCTTGCTGCTGGAGGAGTGTGGCTACGACATCGTCACCGCCGAGGACGGGGCCCAGGCGTTGCAGCGGCTGAACCAGGGCATAGCGGTAATCCTGACCGATCTCAAGATGCGTGGCGTCGACGGCATGCAGTTGTTGCACGCTGCCCGCGAGCAGGCCCCCCAGACACCGGTAATCGTGATCACCGGTCACGGCAGCGAAGAAGCCGCCGTGGCGGCGCTCAAATCAGGCGCATTCCACTATCTGAAGAAACCCATCCATCCGGAAGAATTGCTGCACATCGTTCGCCAGGCCATCGAAAAGCACCGCATGGCCAGTGAGATCGCCGCCCTGCACCAGCAGATCAATCAACTGGCCGGCATGCACGGCATCATCGGCCAGAGCAAACCCATGCGCAAGCTGTTCGAGACCATCCGCATGGTGGCTGACACGCGCAGCACCGTGTTGATCGAAGGAGAGAGCGGTACCGGCAAGGAACTGGTCGCCCGAGCCCTGCACCTGAACAGTTCGCGGCGAAACAAGCCTTTCGTCGCGATCAACTGCGCGGCCATACCGGAAGCACTGATCGAGAGCGAGCTGTTCGGCCATGTCCGCGGAGCTTTCACCGGCGCGGCCGACAAGCGTATCGGCACGTTCCTGGCCGCCGAGGGTGGTACGCTGCTGATCGACGAGATTGGCGAGATGCAACTGGATCTGCAGAGCAAACTGTTGCGAGCGATCGAAACCCGGCGTATCTCACCGCTGGGCAGCAATCAGGAGGTCGAGCTGGATGTGCGGCTGATTGCCTCCACTCATCGCGACCTTCAGGAGTTGATCGCACAGCGCAAATTCCGCGAGGACCTCTACTATCGGCTGAACGTGGTCAACATCAAGCTGCCGCCGCTGCGGGAACGGCGTGAGGATATACCCCTGCTGGTGCGTGCGTTCGTTGAGGAAATCGCGAAGGATAACAATCGTCCGGTGCGAGAGATTTCGCCGACGGCGCTCGCGCGACTGCAGGGTTATGACTGGCCGGGCAACGTGCGTCAGTTGCGAAACGTGCTCGAAAGCGTAATTGTCATGTCCACCCGTGAAATAATCGACGTGGTGGACTTCCCCGAACCCATCCGCGAAGCGAACTCCGCCCCCCCACTGCAGTCCCTGATCGCTATGGGCATGCCCATGGCAGATATCGAAAAGGAAGTCATTCGCCAGACGCTGCAGCGCACCGGCGGTAACCGCTCGGAAGCCAGCAAGATTCTCGGCATCAGCACCCGCACCCTTCAGCGGCGGATCAAGCAACACAATCTGCTCGAGTAGCGACGCATCCGCCCGTGGTGCTTCCTGTAGCCCTCACTGAAACATACAAACCCGGACAAACGAGCAAAAGCTTTTCGCATGGTTCCGCTGGGGGAAAAGGCGACCACGGCTTGCGGTCGTCCGTGGTTCACCCCGCATTGATCGTCAATCGTCAGGATACCGACGTATCATTGGGTGTCGGGAAGACGGCATGCCCCGCCGCCCCAAGCGTGTTCCGTGCGGGAGAGGCATGTTGCCGAACCGAATGGAGGACAAGACGAAGTGTTCGGCAGAACTTTCAAATTGTTCAATATGTCCGGGTTTTCGGTAGGCATCGATGCCAGTTGGTTCATCATCGCCATTCTTGTGGCCTGGTCATTGGCGGCCGGGGTGTTCCCCTACTATTACCCCGGCTTTTCGTCCGGCACCTACTGGGCGATGGGCATCCTCGGTGCTTTTGGTCTGTTCGCCAGTATCGTGCTTCACGAATTCTCCCACGCCCGCGTCGCCCAGCATTACGGCTTGCGGATCGAAGGCATCACGCTGTTCATCTTCGGCGGCGTCGCTCAAATGCGCGAGGAGCCCTCATCGCCGCGGTCGGAGTTCTGGGTAGCCATCGCCGGGCCGCTGGCCAGCATCGCCATCGCGCTGGTCTGTGCCGCTCTCGGCGTGCTGGGCACTGCGACCCACTGGCCGCTTCCGGCTGTCGGTGTTCTCGAGTACCTGGCGTGGATAAACGTGGTGCTGGTGGCGTTCAACCTCGTTCCTGCGTTTCCGCTGGACGGCGGCCGCGTGCTGCGCTCGGCTCTGTGGAAGTGGAAACACGACCTGCGCTGGTCGACCCGCGTCACCGCGAACATTGGCTCGGGCTTTGGCATCGCACTCATCGTGTTGGGCGTGTTCAGCTTCCTGACCGGCAATCTGATCGGCGGCGTGTGGTGGTTTCTGCTGGGCATGTTCCTTCGCGGTGCAGCCCAGATGTCCTATCGGCAACTGGTCGTGCGGCAGATGCTCGAAGGCGAACCGGTCTTTCGTTTCATGCACACGCGGCCGGACACGGTTTCGCGAGCCGCCTCTATTTCGGAACTGGTCGAGGACCACATCTATCGCTATCACCACAAGATGTTCCCGGTCATGGACAACGGACACATCATTGGCTGCGTTACCACTCGTCAGGTAAACCAGATTCCCCGCAACGAGTGGGACATGCGCACGGTGGGCGAGGTGATGGAGGCCTGCTCGCCGGAGAACACCGTGTCTCCCGGCGACGACGCGCTGCAGACTCTATCGAGAATGAATGAGACCGGACGCTCGCGGCTGCTGGTGGTAGAGAACGATCAGTTGCGCGGCGTGATCGCGCTCAAGGACCTGACAAGGTTTATCGCACTTAAACTGGACATGGAGAAACAAGAGGCCGCCTGAACGCGCGGCACATGAAGCTGAACACCGTGTTGTTGAAGACTTATGAGTTACCGTTGATTCTCGCACCGGAAGAGGCGGATTCGCTTGGTTGGCGGGTTCGGTTTTGGGAGATTTGTTTATGCGTCCCACGAACACACGCAAGCACCGACTAGGCCGTACAATTGGTCGAATGTTGATGGCAGTTGCCGTCGTTGTCGCTCCCGCGGTAGCAGCCGATTACGATTACGATCCGTCTTACGACTACCGGGCCGCGCCGCAGCCGTCGTACATTCATCCGCAGGCATACGGTTATGCCTACGATCCCTACGGTTCGCGCAACAAGACAGCGTACTCGGACAGATACGTGGTCACGCGGCCGTCGCGGTTCGGCTGGAGCGTCTACGACACTCAACGCCCCGGTCTTGGACTAGTGGCCAGGCCGTTGCCTCCGGCCACACTTCCGCCGACGGTCACCCAGCGGAACCTTCCCAGCTTTGAAACCTTCGGCTACGTGCCGCCGGCAGTAACGGAACAGAATATGCCGCCACTGGTCGTGCCGGCAGTGCCCACCACTCAGCCGCAACAGCAACCGAGGCAAGCACAAAGCGCGCTGGCGGCCGCGGAGCGCAAGCCGCAGAGCTTCGAGGGGCGAATCCTCGAACTAAGCCAGATCACAGCCCGCAGAGACAACAAGGTGTACTGGATCGCCTGGGTACGTGAACCGGACGGCAACCTCCAGGCAGTCTCCGTGGGGCCGACGCGATACTTCCCTCTGAAGCAAGGCGACTGGTTGCGGGGGACCGGTACCCCCGACGTTCTTCAAGGTCGCCCCGTCTTGCTCGCGAACAATGTTCAGGTCAACGACGGGCAATGGCAGGCTGTCGATCGGCAGTTGGCTCAGCCAGCGCGTAACTACAGTGGTCGCGTACTTGCGGTCAACACCTTGTATCTGGAGGGTCTGCCCGATCGGCAAATCATGGCTGACGTGCACCTGGCCGGAGGGCAAGTGGCCTCGGTGCTGCTCGGCCCTGCTAATACCGTGCGGTTGGACTTCATCCATCTTGGGGATACCATTTCCTTCTGGGCCACGAGCGTTTCAGTCAACAACCTGCCCGTCTTGATGACCCAGCAGTTCCAGATCGAAGGACAACAGTTCACAAACGCTTACCCCATACAGCAAGTCCGATTTGAGACGCGATGAGTTCCTCCTCAGAACGTCCTGAGAGACTGTGACCGTAACCACGTCAGGTGTTGTGCACTGCACATGCCCCTCCCGCCATACTTGCGGCGGTTTTCCATCGCATTAGAGCCATCGTTTGCGTTTCTGAGGACGTGCCCCGGTGAGCCTCGTCCGGACCTTGCCCCACCGGCACGGCGGAAGCGCAAGAGCCGGTAAGCTTCACCTCCCCGACACTCTGTCACCGAGCGGACGTGCGTAAGGAAAATCTGTCTGATGCGCCCGCAGAGTGTCAGCCTATGCCATGTTCCGGGAATCTCATTACGCCGCGTGACTTACATGAGTTGCCCGTGATGGTTAGACCCGATGGCACGGTAAATGCAAAACCGGATTGTGCGGGTGATCTTGTCTTGAGAGAACGGAGTAGTAGTGCACAAGGAGAACAGAAGATGAATGCCACGGTCCGGTCATCGGTAACAGGTCTGATGTTGGCAGCGGGTATTGCGGCTCTGGCAGGCTGTGCCGGTCAGGAGCCCACCTATGCCCCTGCGGTCTTCCACCAACTGCCTGACGGATGGAGGGAGCATTTTGCTTACTATCCGTCGGGCGACGTGAGTAAGAGTGTCTTGATGATTCGTGAGGCAGGCCCGGCACAAGTCCAGGCCAACCAGGATTTCGAGTACACCATCGAAGTGTACAACCCCACCGACAAGGCCCTTCTGAAGAACGTGATGATTCGCGACTTCATGTCGCCCGGCATCCACGTGGTAGCCTCAACGCCTACCTGGCAATTCATCGATGCCAGAGAGGAAGAAGGCGAGTGGATTCCCGACTTTGCCAAGGCGGGGCCCGATCTGGACGATGTCCCTGTCTCGCCGCCGCGGATTGAGACTCAACAGCGGCGTCCTGATGCACCGAGGTTGAGCCAGATGCCCGAGATCCGCTGGTTCATCGAAGAACTCTATCCCGAAAAACTGGTCACCATCAAGGTGAAAGCTCGAGCGACAAGCGAAAAGGACATTCGCAATTGCGTTACCGCAAACTACGAGGTGGCTGCGTGCATCGTCTCCAATGTGGTGGCGCCCGAGCTGTCGATGAAGACCATGCTCGAGAAAGAGTTCGTGATTTGTGCTCTCGATCAGACTGACATCCGCTTCATGGTGACCAACAGCGGCACCGCGGGCGTCAAAAACGTCGTAGTGCACGCCAATCTGCCCGAGGGCCTGACCACGGTCGACGGCGGGAAGGAGATCTCCGTCAACATCGGCGACGTGGGTGCCAAGCAGAGCAAGGAAGCAACACAACGCCTGAGAGTCCTGCGGCCAGGCAGCTACACCGTACAGGCTCGGGCTGTCGCAGCAAACAACATCTCTGCGGACTCGGCCCAGGTTACGATCACTGCTCGCCAGGGCACGCTGGGAATAGCAGCGGCTGGTCCATCTCTGGAGTATGTGGGCTTGCCCACGCAATACGACATCACCGTCAATAACAGCGGTGACGCACGCATTCGCGACGTCGTGATAGAAGGTCGCATCCCACAGGGCATGGAGTTTGTCGATGCCAGCGATGGCGGATCTCTGCAGGGCGACCTGGTGGTCTGGCGGATGCCTGAGTTGCCCGCCGGACAGACGCAGCGGATGATGGTGCATCTGCGAGGCCGCGAACCCGGCAACTTCCGCTTCGTGGGCACGGCCCGAGGCGTGTGCGCTGCTGAAGTCTCCGAGATCGTGAACACCAAACTGGAAGGCGTGCCGGCCTTACTCCTGGAGGTGGTGGACACGCAGGATCCCAACCGCGTGGGCCAGGAAGAAGTCTACGAGATTCAGGTCACCAATCAGGGCAGTGCCCCGGAGAACAACATCCGGGTGAAGTGCGGGATCGAGGATGCCGAGCGCTTCATCTCCGCGACCGGAGCCACTCCTACCAAGGCAAAGGCTGGAGCCAAGACCGTCGAGTTCGAGCCACTGGCCAGTCTGGCGCCCAAGGAGACTGCGGTTTGGCGTGTTGCAGTGCGATGCGTCGCGCCGGCTGACGTGCGGTTCTCGGCCGAGGTCACCAGCGATGAACTGACGCGACCGGTACACGAGACCGAAGCCACCAGCATCTATGCAGCCAGTGCTGCCCGCTAATCCCCATGCACCTCGGGCGAGTGGTGCCCTTCCGCTCGCCCGGGGTCACATATTTGTCTCTTGGGTAGTGGCCGACTGGTGCCGGCCGGCGATCGGGGCTGCTGCCCGCTTGCAGTAACAGACATCCAGGCACATGGCGCGATCCTTCGAGCATCTGTCTGGCCGGGGGCACCGGCTCGTGGCGAGTTCTCAAAGCAAGCTCACCGCAATGCCCCCGTCCTGGCTCGATCGTCGCGCCTTTTTTGATGCCTTCATCCTTCCGCCTTCATCCTTCTCTTCCAATTCTGCATTCAGCCTTCTGCATCCTACATTCTCTGCCTACTTCCTCTTCACCATCCCTCGCCAGCCGGACATGCTCATGAAAGCTCCGTCGCGATATTGATGAAGATGCGCTGAACGGACATCCTCCACGGTCGACACCGCTTCAGGATCGATGCTGGTGGCGATCTTCACGACGCCGGGTATCTCTTTGCGAGGGGCGACCACAAAAGAGATGGAAACAGTGCCGTGCAGGCCGTGGCCTTTGACCTCGGTCACGCTGTAGCCGGCCAGTCGCAGACCTGCCGCAACCGCCGCGTTTTGGCTTCGCGAGATGAGACGCACCATCTGCATGCCCATGGCCAGCTTCTGTTCGATGAGAACGCCCATGGCATTTCCGGTGGCATAACCCGACGCGTACGCGAAGACGTTGTACCAATGGTCCAGGTGAAGCAGCACGCCCGAGATTGCGGTGACCCAGACGCTGACCTCGAAGAAGCCGAGAAAGGCTGCCTTCCAACGCATCCCCCGCACCACACATATCGTGCGCAGCGTTCCGATCGAAACGTCCACCACCCGGGCGCAGAAGATGAATACCGGCCACAGCAGTGGATGCAGATCGAGCCAGTGAATGATGGAGTTCATGGGGTACTCGTGCTGACCAGTTCACTACGGCATTTGCCGGACAAGGCTTGAACTGCTCTGAAAGTGACTTCCGATGTACCGATAGTACTATACCACGAGCAGGCTGGTTCTGCTCTGGCTGGGCGCGGCTGCCGTACGAAGCATGAATTTTGCGACTTTGGTTCCAACGGAGAGGATGTATAAACAATCGTCGGCTGTCAGGACCCGCCCACGCGGCGCAGAATCGCGCCAGCAAGGCTCGGCCCTGACAGCCGACGACGATTATTGTCCGGCTGACAGCGGGATGCTGTTGTACTCGTCTTATACGCCGGTAAAGGGCAGCAGAGCCATGAAGCGAGCTCGCTTGATGGCGCGGCGGACGTCACGCTGCTCAGAGGCACTGGTGCCAGCGCGCTTGCGGGACATCATTTTGCTGGAGGCGGTCATGAACTTCCGCAGCAGCTCTACTTCTTTGTAATCGACGACGGGGCCTTTCCAATCGGGGCCGCCGCGATCGGTGAAACGCTTCTTGCCTGTCTGTTGGGGCCGTCGTTGCCTGGGGCCGCTTCTGTTGTCCATTCGCAGTCTTCTCCTGGAGGCGTTTGCCTCTTCTGACTAACAGTCAAGAGCCAATAGCTAGCAGCTCTTGTTTTCTTTCATGACCTTGTCGAACTCTGCCTGGCTGACGACCTCGGACTCCTCGATCAACATGATCGGCAGCCCCTCGCGGACGGGATAGCGCCGTCGGGTCGCGGGGTCGGTGCTGTAGAGCCAATCGCCCACCTGGATCAGCGAAGCGTGGCTTTCCGGACAGACCATGATGCCGATCAGCTCCGGATCGATCGCCTTGGCCATTCGCATCACTCCGTACGATTCACCACCCGCTCGGGCGGGTGAACGTCCATGCAAAATACACCGCCGGATGATCCGGCGAATCGTAGAAGATACCGCGGTTTGGCGGCTGAATCAAGG
>JBJKSL010000134.1:0-5307 GCA_046704145.1 Phycisphaerae bacterium | reverse complement strand
GCTGATGGAGTGGCGGGGCTACCGTACCGGCGAGCAGCGCTGGGATAGGTTGGCCTTTCGCATTCTGACCTTCTGCTTCATCGTGACCACGAGTGTCGGGGCCCTCACCGGCGTGGGCATCTGGTTTTCCACATCATTGGTCAACCCCAATGCGATAGGCAGCTTGATCCGCGTGTTCTTCTGGGCGTGGTTCACCGAGTGGCTCATTTTTGTGACGGAAGTCTGCCTCATCCTGGCCTACTACCTGACGTGGAAGAGCTGGAGCAAACGCTGCAAGTCTCGCCATATCGCGTTTGGTGTGGGGCTGTCCATCGCCTCATGGGGGACGATGGCCATCATCGTTGCCATCCTCGGCTTCATGATGAATCCCGGGCGTTGGCCTGAGCATCACTCGATGCTGACCGGGGCGCTCAACCCGATCTATATACCGCAGTTGCTCTTCCGTACGCCGTTTGCCATGGTGCTCGCCGGCCTGCTGGCCATGATGCTGACGCCGTTTTTCACCGCACGTGATGAATTCCGGACGCGAGCCTTGCGTCTTGTCTCGCTCTGGACCTTGGCCTGGGCGCCGCTGCTGACCGCCGGAGCCACTTACTACTGGGTGGTCGTGCCCACGGCAATGAAAGCCAATGTCGACATCGCTCTGACCACGCAGAGATTCCAGAGCTGGCATACTGCGGTCGCTGAGGTTCTGGCCGTCGCTTCCGCCGCGATTCTGCTCGTCGCCCTTTGGGGTTCACTCAAGCCTCGTTGGCTGCCGCGACCGGTGATGCTGATACCGTTTATTCTGGCAATTCTGCTGGTCGGCTCCTTCGAACGTGTACGCGAGTTTATTCGCAAGCCAGCGGTAATCGAAGAATACATGTACGCCAACGGCATCGAAATCGGCCACTATCCGTTGTTCCGCGAGGAAGGCGTGCTGAGCTACGCCACCTATTGTTCGACGCGCACTATCACGCCCCAGAACCACCTGCAGGCCGGCCGCGATATGTTCATCCTGGCCTGCAGTCGCTGCCACACGACCAACGGAGTTAACTCCATCAGGAGCAAGCTGCGAGGCCTCTACAAGGATGCGCCGTGGCAGCACGACGTGGTACTGGGCTTCATCCGCACCATGCACAACATTCGCACGTTCATGCCGCCGGCGCCGGGGACGGACGCCGAGCTTTCGGCGCTGACAGATTACTTGTTGTCGTTGCAGTACAATCCGGTTCCCATTGACGGTGCCGAAACCGACGGTGTACAAGTGCCTCCGGCCACAACCCAACCGGGGGCGTGAATTGGACCGCGTAGGCACATACACAAAAGACTGAAACCACGGATGGGCACCGATGAACACGGATGCGACGCAAGAAGACGGGCATTTTTCTGCATGATAGCCTGACTGAGGCGGTCATTGGCGCTGCATACCGGGTCGCCAATGTGCTCGGCAGCGGTTTTCTGGAGAAGGTGTATTTCGGGACACCCAGGATTCAGGTCAAAAGGTGTCCATTTGTGGTTCCAGGGTCTTAATTACTGATGCAGCCAAACGTACCGATTCCGCACGACATTCCGTTACCCCTGCCGTTCGACCGCGTCGTTCTGCAGGCGATTATCGTCGTGGTATTCCTCGCCCACATCGTTTTCATCAACTTTACCGTGGGCGGCTCGCTGTTTGCGGTTATCTTCGAGATCATCGGCCTCCGCCGGCCGGACTATGACCGCCTCGCTCACGAGCTTTCCAAGACCATCACGGTGAACAAGAGTCTCGCCGTCGTGCTTGGGGTCGGCCCGCTGTTGGCCATCAACGTGCTTTATACGATCTACTTCTACTCCGCCAATGCTCTCACCGGTTACGCATGGATTTCAATCGTGCCGCTGGTGTCCCTGGCCTTCCTGATAATGTATGTCCACAAGTACTCGTGGGACCGCCTGTCGCGAGCCAAGGGCCTGCACATTGCCATCGGTGCGATGGGGGCACTGCTCTTTCTGGCCGTGCCGTTTATTTTCCTGACCAACATCAACCTCATGCTTTTCCCCGCGCGGTGGACGCAGGTACACGGCTTTCGCTCTGCTCTGACGCTGCCCAACGTCTTTCCGCGATACCTGCACTTTCTGCTGGCCTGCATCGCGGTCAACGGCGTGTTCATGTTAGGCTGGTTTACTCGCAAGAGCTTTCCCGTCGAGACCACGTTTGAGCACCTGACGCGGCCGCAGCTGCGTAAGCTGTTCTACGCCATTGCCTGCGGCTCCAGTGCGTTGCAGTTGTTTGCCGGGCCGCTATTGCTGATTACGCTTCCGCATCAAGGTTACTCGGTCGCGCTTTTTGTGGTGATCTTTAGCGGCGCGACGCTGGCTATAACCATGATCGGCCTCATGTGGTGGGAGATCATTTCACCCCCCGTCCGCGTCGGGCGATTCTTTGTGCCGGTGATTGCCTTGCTCATGTTTACCGGCTCCTTGATGGGTTTCGGCCGTCATCTCTATCGCGAGCAGGCCATTTACGATCATCGCGAACTGATGGCTCGCAAGACACAGGATCTTGCCTACGCTGCCGCGGCCGCTCAGTGGCGGGCTGAGCATGGCGTGGTGCAGGAGAAGCTGCCCCTCGGCGAGCGTGTATTCCGCGACTCGTGCAGCAGTTGTCATGCGCTCGACCACGTGCTCGTGGGCCCGCCCATACGTGAAATCGCCCAGATCTACAAGGGTAATCCTGCGGGCATTGTGGCTTGGGCCAAGGCTCCCGGCAAGAAACGTGCGGGTTTCCCCGCCATGCCCGCGCTCAACTTCACGAACAAGCAGTTCCAGGCGGTGGCCGAGTACATGCTGGCCATGGCTGCCGCCCCCGCGGCGCCGGCGAGCCAATCAGCTACCCAGCCTACGACCACCCAAGCACCGTAAGCCGAGCAGGAGTCAGTCGGTCATACGCCACTGGCAACCTTGTCATTAACCGGGCAATCTGCGATAACCCTTTCATGCAAGGTCCGAAACGTGTACTGATTACCGCTGGTCCCACGCACGAGCCTATCGATGCGGTGCGCTACCTGGCCAACCGCTCCAGCGGTCGTATGGGCGTTGCCTTGGCGGCTGCTGCACAGCAGAACGGCTGCGACGTGACGCTCCTGCTCGGTCCGACCGCGATCGAACCTCCGCCTGGCCTTCGCGTCGAGCGATTTGAATCCACTGCAGACCTCGAGCGACTGCTGGCCGAGCACTTTGCTGCCTGCGACGTGCTCATCATGGCTGCGGCCGTCGCCGACTATCGCCCAGCCGCGCCCACGGCCGGCAAACTGCCCCGCAAAGGCAGCAAGCTCGTGCTGGAACTCGAACCTACACCCGACTTGGTCGCCGCCTGTGCCAGCCGACGGCAGCCGCACCAGCGGATCGTCGCTTTCGCTCTGGAAGAGCCGCAGCACCTCACCAGCCGCGCTCTCGAGAAGATGCGAGCCAAGGGCGTCGACGCCATCGTGGCCAACCCCCTCGAAACCATGGGCAGCACCACTGTCGGCGCGAGTGTCTACACCTCCGCCGGCCAGACCTTCACCCCCGGCAGCGATGCAGTGTCGAAAGAAAGCTTCGCTGATTGGCTGATTCGCTGGATTCTGGACGAGAGTTGGAAAGCCGAGAGCTGAACAGGATAAAACAGAGGGAACAGAGCCGTTGCGAAGCTCTGTTCCCTCTCTGTTTCCTCTTGTTGGGACGGCGTGTGTCTACTTCGCCTCGAACTTGAGGCCCTCTGCCGGCCCGCCTGCGGGCGACGTAATCCCGCAACAGCACGCCCACTGACCGCTGCCTTGCGTCACCTTGATCAGCAGCCTGTTCCAGCCCTTCTTGAGCGTGGCCTTGACCTGATCCTCGCCCGCCTTGAGCGGCCGCGTCGCATTATTGGCATGGACCAGGGTGCCGTTCAGCCACACCTTGAGCCCGTCGTCGCTGCCGAGCAGCAGCACCACGTCCTGGGCTTTATCGGAGAAGACTCTGGTCCGCAGGTATCCGCAGACGTCCGTGCCTTTGGCCAGCTTCTCGAGGTTGACGTCCCGAGCCTTGTCGGTCACCGGCTTCCACTTCACCTTTGCCTTGTTCTTCGGCGTCTCCGGCGGGAAGACCGCATCGAACAGGTCGGTGTACTTTGCGCCCGGCTTGCTGTAAGGCCCACTGAAGGCCCATTCCGTGCAGTACGCCGGGCCCCATTGCCCCAATGCCTTCGTGGCCGCCTGCTTGACCTGTGAATCCGCCGACTCAGCGCACTTGCGGAGGGCTGCCAGCGAGCCCTGCCCCTTGACCTCGCTGAGTGCCTGGATGATCAGCACCTTCAGTCCCGGTTCTGCGTATGCAAGCCCTGAAATCAGTGGTGTGCCGCGCTGATCCGCATTCTCGATCCGCGAGACAATCCGCACCAACGCATCCTTGGCTATGTTGCGGGTCTGCTCACCTTCCAGGTTGGCAAACGCCTTGAACACTTTGGGCAGATCCGCCGGTTTGGCCAGCTTGCCGATGTTGTATACCACTGGCACGCGGACGGTTTCATCCGCGTCGTGTGTGTTGGCCAGCAATAGATCGAAGGCCGGCTTCATCAGCCGCACTGCCGCGGCCCGGGCCAGCTCAGCTTTCACTCGCTCGGGCGCTTCGCCCGCCAGTACCAGGATACGCTGGTCCACATCCTCACCGCGCATCCACTTGAGACTGTTGCGGGCGGCATCTCTCTCCGTCCCAGTCGTCTTGGCGGCGATCTCCGCCAGCGTTTTCACCACGGAGCCATTGCCGATGTACCGCAGCGCACCGATGGCCGCGATCCGCACGTCGGCATCATCTGCCTGCAGATACTTGAGCACTTCGGACAAGGCCTGGGTGTCGCCGCGCTTGCCGAGCATCTCGATCAGCACCGCCTGCTGTTCCGGAGTCACATTGGCCAGGGCGGCCGCGACCTTTCGTGTGACCGCTTCGCCGGGGATGCTCTGCAGGCAGCGTGCCGCCACCAGTCGCATACACGGGCACTTCTCGCTGACGATCATAAGCAGCTCGGGCACGGCGTAGCTGCCCTTAGCTGCGGTGATCCCTTGCAGCGCGGTCATGCGCACCGCTTGGGGCACCGCACGCTTGTTGTACTGCTCGTAGATGTCTGCAGCCTGCCATTTCTTGCCCTCGGCGATCAGCGATTCTGCGGCCCGGAAGCTCGCATCCATGACCGGCTGGCCCAGTTCTGCCGAAGCCGACTTCCGCAGCTCGGCCAAGGTCGCGACAGACTTGTCGTCCGCGATCGTGCCCAGTGCAGTGATCGCCGCTCTGGCCACATCCGGGCTGCTATCGCTGGCAAGTGTTGAGATCTGG
>JBJKSL010000133.1:0-3507 GCA_046704145.1 Phycisphaerae bacterium | reverse complement strand
CTCAATTCAGGAAGGTGTCTGACGTGCCTGCTGTTTGCTTATACTTCCAGCTTCATCAGCCACTCCGTTTGCGGCGGTACAGCATCTTCGATACCGATCGCAACTACTTCGATGGCTACCGCAACGGCGAGATCTGCCGCAAGCTCGCCCAGAAGTGTTATCTGCCGGCGAACAAGTTGATGCTCGATCTGATTCACCGCAACGAAGGGCGATTCCGCCTGGCCTTCTCGATGAGCGGCGTGATGCTGGAGCAGTTTGAGCGATACGCACCGGAGGTGATCGACTCGTTCTGCCAACTGAACGAGACGGGCTGCGTGGAGTTTCTCGCCGAGACCTACTATCACTCGCTGAGCTTCCTCTACTCGCGCGAGGAGTTCGCCGAGCAGGTTCGTCTGCACAGCGAGAAGATGTGGAAGTTGTTCCGTCATCGGCCGGAGGTATTTCGCAATACGGAGTTGATCTACAACAACGATCTTGCTCATTTTGTGTCGGGCCTGGGCTATCAGGCCATTTTGTGCGAAGGTGTCGAACAGATCCTTGGCGAGCGTTCGCCCAACTATGTCTATGCGGCTCCGGGCACGCGGGGGACGACGCTGCTGCTTAGGAATTATGCGTTGAGCGATGACATCGCGTTCCGTTTTGGGAACTCGGCGTGGGCGGAATGGCCGCTGAGTGCGCAGAAGTTCGGCGGCTGGATCAATCAGGTCAACGGCGACGGTTACGCGGTCAACCTGTTCATGGACTACGAGACCTTTGGCGACCGCCAGCCCAGGGAGAGCGGCATATTCGATTTTCTCGAGGGTTTGCCCGGCGAGGTGCTCAAGCACTCGGACAACAGCTTCAAGACGCCGTCGGAGGTGGTGGAGACTTATCCGACCTCGGGCGAGTACGACGTGCCGCACATGATCAGTTGGGCGGACAGCGAACGAGACCTTTCAGCCTGGCTGGGCAATGCCATGCAGTCCAATGCGCTGCACGAGTTGTACCGGCTGGAGCGCGAGGTGAAGTCCACGGGCGATTCGGCCATCCTGCAGGACTGGCGCTGCCTGCAGCCTTCGGACCACTTCTACTACATGTGCACGAAACAGACCTCTGACGGGGAAGTGCACCGGTACTTCAGTCCTTACGATTCTCCTTATGATTCGTATATTAACTTCATGAACGTGCTGGACAACCTGCGGCTGCGGATTGGTGCGAAGCTTCGCGAGCGGTTGCAGACGCTGCGGGCTTAAAAAGCTATGAGCTATTAGCTGTAAGCTATGAGCCGGAGAGGGCTGTTCCGCGGGCCTATGTCCATTGTCCCATAATAAGGGACCGTGGACGGCCAACTTGTCGCGGTGCTATGTGGTTGTGTTTTCGTCTCGTGAAGTGCTGCGTCGAGGTGCCGATGTATATGATGCATGCCTCCTCAGCGCCTTTGCGCGGGAGTGCCAAGGAGTACACCCGTGAAGACATCCTTGAAGTCGCAGCCATGTGCTCGCCCTGGCGTGGTTCGCGAGGATCGCGAAGACAATTATCTGGCGTTGGGACTGCGGAAGGAATGGCTGATCACCAACGGCAAGGGGGGCTACGCCTCGGGGACGGCGGTGGGGATACCCACGCGCAAGTATCACGGCCTGCTGGTTGCTGCGGCCCGGCCCCCGCTGCAGAGATGGATGCTGTTATCGGCGGTGCTGGAGCGGATGGGCGTGTCCGGGCGGCAGCACGATGTCGCGAGTTTTCAGTTCGAGCGGACGGTTCACCCCCGCGGATACGAGTATCAGACCGAATTTGAGTTCAACACCGACCCTGCGGCACCTTGGGTGCGTTTCACCTATGAGCATGACGGGCTGCGACTGGTGAAGGAAATCACTCTGCCGCGCCTGCGTGACGAGGTGCTGATTCGTTACCTGCTGCAAGGTCCGGCGCAAGAGCCGATCTCTTTGGAGTTGTACCCGTTCACGCCGATGCGGGATTACCACTCGACAACCAGGGCATTTGCCGGGTCTTATGCTGTTAGCGAGATCCGGGAGTTCGTGACGGTGGACGCCTATGTGGACGGCCCGCGGTTGTGGATGGCGGCGGAGCGGCTCGACGGTGGGCCCGCGGTGACGTTTGAGAGGCATGAGGAGTGGTGGTACGGCTTTTACTACCAGGAGGAGGCCAAACGCGGTCTGGAGAGCCAGGAGGACCTGTTCGTTCCGGGTTGTCTGCGGGCGAACGGTCAGGGCAGCATCGAGCTTGTGTTCAGGGCGGTGGCTGGGTTCGGAGCGAGTATGCGCGAGGTGCCGGGGCCGGCTCCGGCGGTGGTGCTGGCTCCCGCGCCGGAGAACCCGGGCATCGAGCAACGCTTGCGGGATGCCGACGATGTCTTCGTGGTGCATCGCAGCCGTGATGAAGGACCGGCGTTGACCACCATCCTGGCTGGTTATCCCTGGTTTGGTGACTGGGGGCGTGACACTTTTATTGCACTGCCGGGGTTGCTGCTGGAAACACAGCGGTTTGCGGAGGCTCGCCAGGTCTTGGAGGTCTTCGCCTCCGCCGAGCTTGATGGGCTGATACCCAACCGTTTCAGCGATTACGGCGATGGGCGCGACTACAACAGCGTGGATGCGAGCTTGTGGTTCATTCACGCGGCCGACGCGTATTGCAGTTACAGTGGCGACGAGCAGGCTTGGGAGGCGGTACTCGGGCCGGTATGTGAACGCATTGTGGATGCTTACATGCGAGGCACGCGCTTCAACATCCACATGGAAGCCGACGACCTGATCACCTGCGGGGATGCGAGCACGCAGTTGACCTGGATGGATGCCAAGTGCAACGGTGTGGTCTTCACGCCGCGGCATGGCAAGCCGGTGGAGATCAATGCGCTGTGGCATCACGATCTGTGGATTATGGAGCGGCGCACGCGAGGGGCGGATGCGGCCAAGGCGGATCGATATCGCGACCTGGCCGAGCGCTCGGGTGAGGCGTTTCGTGCGATCTTCTGGAATCCGGCGGCGGGGTGCCTGTACGACGTGGTGCGCGACGACTGGCGGGATCTGGCCATACGCCCCAATCAGATTTTGGCGGTGAGCCTGGCGGATTCAGCTTTGGCTCTGGATCAACAACGGCAGGTGGTCGCGATTGTGCAGCGTGAACTGCTGACGCCTTACGGTTTGCGTTCGCTGTCGCCGCAGCATCCTTCTTTTCGCGGACGCTATGAAGGCACGCCCTACGAGCGCGACAGTATGTATCACCAGGGGACGGTGTGGGCGTGGTTGATGGGGCCGTTCGTCGAGGCGTATTTGCGGGTGAACGAGTTCAGTGACGAGGCCTGCAAACAGATGCGGGATAGTCTGGCGACATTAGTAGAGCACCTTGATGACGCGGGTTTGGGTTCGGTCAGTGAGATCTTCGATGGCGATCCGCCGTATCTGCCACGCGGCTGTATTGCCCAGGCGTGGAGCGTGGCGGAGTTGCTGCGGGCGTGGCGGATGGTCGATACGCATCCGCGCATTCATGTGCGCGGTGGCTGATGCACAAGGC